>NZ_JBHIMK010000080.1:0-7412 GCF_042194085.1 Bartonella sp. MU70NMGDW | reverse complement strand
CTGGGTGCCTTGCCAAAACGCTCCATACAAACCCATGAGGCAGAAAACTCTTCTTCAAAAGATTGGAAATTCAGCCAGTCCACATAAAATTGATGCGGTCCTAACATCATCAAAGGATCTCTCATAAGCTCCCTCCCCTCATTCTGTCCCGCCATGCAGAGCATTGGCACGTGCCCGTTGAATGGCGTGGGCAACCGCACGACCAGTGGCCATGGGTTCACGCGCCCCATTAACATGCACTATGACATTTTGATTGTGTGTGATGGGGGAACGGTCTTTGTCTCTTTGCTCTCTCGCAGATGAATTTATAGGAGAAGCCCCCGCAAATTGCACGATGGGCTGAATGGCTGTTTTCCCCCCCAAAAAACTTGGCAAAAACTCTCTTACATCAATGGAACCAATCCACCCCTTAATGCGGCTAGGCAAAGATTTACAATAATCCATCAATTGTGAGATAGACGACATAAAGCCATCGACAATCGAATTAGCCAGATCTTCGCCCGCTTGTTCCATACCAGCCTTGGCACTCTCCGAGAGCTTTTCGCGGGCAAAAGAGCTCTTTCTAAACTGAAATTTCTTAAAATCCCCTTTTTACACTTCTCTCAAAGCAAAGATAAAACTGCCAAGACATGTGAGAGTCATCTAAGGATAATTACATGAGACCATAACCGCTATAAACAGACTCAAATATTTGTATCGTATTATTGTATCTATTTACTTACGTATAAAAGAAGAAGATAAAATTGTAATACAAATAAAAGTTCATACGGTTAATCAAGAGAAATTATACAGCATCACAAAACATCAATTGTTTGAAGATTATAAGTAGAAAATGAATCAAAACAAAAAGTTTTCTTGGTAATTCTGGATACTTCCTCGACACACTCCTCTTTCTCTTCCAAGATGAAAGCCTAAAAAGAAAAAATAAAATAACAAACCATTATTCCGCTTTGTATTAAAGCTCAGTTCACATTAAACCATTGCACTTATAGCGCTTAACCTGATATTTTAGCATTTTTGAAAAAAAGATGAAAAAGATATCTGATTTTTCATTCTATTTTTAAGTGACACTTAGACACTCTCATTGCTTTTCAAATCCGCACATATAATACGTTTTTTCCTTATCCTTAAAACAAAGAAAAAAATCCTATTATAACTGACTGCAACTCGCGGAAAATTGGGTGTCTTTCCCTATAACACCAAGATCTTTAATTAAAAGCGGTTTTCCTATTTCTCCATTATAGGCTTTAACGTGAATGGTCTTTCCCTTCACATCTATGAGGTAATAATCTCCATTAAAAAGCGCACCAGCTGTATAGATAGGGATATTTCCAAAAACCTTATCATTTTTCGCACGGCAATAAGACTGATAATGCGTATGACCCACGAAGATTGCTTTAACATTATGAGAGGTAATAATTGACTTAAAGACCGACAAATCTTTAGCATTCTTTTTACGAATAAAAAAGGATTCACCATCAATGGAAGCAGCACGCGCATCATGAAAATTAATGATTGTCACTTTACCTCTTGCATCAGCAGCAGTTAAATCGTTCCTAAGCCAATCTAAAGATTTATTGATTTGCGCCTGCATAGACTGTCCCATCAAACGAACCGTATAGCTTGGATAATTGTGAAGCTGCACATAGTGAACATCTCCATAATCCCAAGAATAACTCAAACTCCCCCTTATCGAGCGAATATTTCCATCCGAAATGGGAACCAAACTTTCAGTAACATCTGCATTAAAATGCAATAATTGATTACGGTATTTTTTGATTTCCGATACCATTCTTGAAACTGCACTTATAGCACAGGCATCTTTGTAAAAACTGAATTCTTGAGGATTTGTACAATTACCAACATTATTGGCATAATCATGATTCCCTAGCCCCTCATAGACAGGCACTCCAAGAGTTTTATAAACATTTTTATAATCATCATAGTTTTTTTGTTGTCCAAACTCCGTCAGATCACCATTGACAATATGGAACGCGGCCTTGTGCGCTTTTATCACACCAGCAACCTGCTCATTTATCTTTAACCACGGCTCTCTGTTTGATATTCCATTGGCATCACCAGAGTTTAAACGCCACGGTTGCGGATCAGCCATGATGATAGCAGTATAATTTTTTACAAGAGACCTTTCTTTTATAGACCAGCCCATGAATGCATCATGATAAAGCCTCTCGTCCCTTCTTAACTTTTCAGAATCAAGGTTAAAACAACCAGAGATAGTAAAAGCAATCACGGTGATTACCAATTTAACTTTATATCTCATAAACCTAGCACCATAAAAACGTTACATATTTTATTATATTATAAAAAAATCCTCAGAAGCAATTTTTTAGATTTTCTTGTCAAGAGTGTGTCAAAAATTCAAAATAACGAAAGCAATAATCCTTCAATGAAGGTGCACTTTGATGATATAAAAGCACTGTTGGTTTCAAACCTTCAACTTCAAGCACTTTAATTTATTGAGATTTATGAGCTTGGGCTCTGTCAAATGCTATCGATACATCAACAGCTTATCAAAAACTAGGCATTTATCAGAAACCTAGCAAGTGTTCGTATACTATTAAAATATCCCAAACAGGAGAAACGAACGTATGCTGTATGCTCGAGAAGCCGTCTCCGTTAGATAGCAAAATCAAACACATTAGAATCTTATGAAAGATAAAGTAGGAATAATCAAAATGCTAAAAACAGTGTTTGGGTATTACTGTCATAACTAACTCTGGAAAGACCACAAACTGTAAGAAATATTACAGAAAATATTATTATTAATTTATAAAATTCATATGAACAATAATATAAAATATATCAAAACATAATAAAATTAACATTTTTACAAAATAGTTTTATAATAAATTTAATTATGTAATATAAAGTAATCACTTTATGATTATAAACACGTTATGTATTAAATATAAATATGTAAAAAATTTAATACCAATTATTTTTTAGCTTTGACAAGCAGTAGAAAATAAAATACTTATAAAGACTATTACTGAAATTAATAACAACTATCCATTTTCACTTCTTCTTATGAAGTTCGCGGGGAAATGAATTTTTGGGGCTCTCATAAGGAGAATGCTAGTGTATAAAACATCCCTTTTATCATGCACGGCTGCAGCCGCTATCATCCTATTCAACATCCAGTTCACTGCACATGCTGCAACCCTCGAAGTATCCACGGGAGAAGAAAAACCATCCAACCAAACCTTTGAGATTATTCATGCAAAAACCGGTGGTCAAATCATTGGAACGAATGTAACAGTGATCGGGAACAAAAATACAAACTCAAGTGAAAACAAGAATGTTTATGCTGTAACTGCTGAAGGCGTTAACAGTGCGATTACATTACAGGGTAGCACAACCATTAAAGGGACTGATTCTGTTATTTCCTTAGGCGTTGAAGCAAAAGACGATGCTAAATTTCAAATGACTGGGGGATCCATTACAGTTTCCGATATTGGTGCTCTCTTCTGGAATAATAATAACAAAGAAAGTATGCTAAAAGATGTGACGATATCGAGTGGTGAAAACAAAGCGCCACTGAATTTTGGAGTAATGTTAGACAAAAACGGTACAGTCACTTTAGAAAATGTAAAAGTAACGCAAGCAATAAATGCCACAGTTGCATATGATCATTCAACAATAACAATTTCTGGAGGATCATTTGACGCAAAAGATGCAGCAATATCTGCTAAAAATGGTAGCACTGTTACTTTAACAAACAATGCGCAAATTACATCATCTGATGACGCTGGGCTCGCAGCAAAAACACAATCCACCATCACAATGACTAAGGGAACTGTGACAGGAAAAATCGCGGCATTGATTGCAGAAGACGGTGGACATGTTAAGGTCACTGATGTTATTTTAAAAACAAAGGGAGCTGGAACAGATGAACCAGCTGAGGGCTCTGGTTATACCGATGGTTTCGGTGCATTTTCTAAAGGCTCTAACAGTGTGATTGAGTTGGAAAACACTGCTATTAGCGATGCGAAAATTGGGCTTACAGCACAAGATGGTGGCGCAATCAACATGACTGGTGGGACCATCACAGCTTCCAAGGTTGGTGCTCTCTTCGAAAGCAGTAATAGCGACAAAAACAAACTGGAAAATATAACGATATCAAGTGGTAAAGACGGTGCACTATTAATCAGTGGAATAGACGCAGATAAAAGTACTGTCACTTTAAAAGATGTAAAAGTGACTCAAGCACAGCACGCCATAATTGCGGATCATGATTCCACAATAAAAATTTCTGGCGGATCATTTGAGGCAAAAGGAGACACAATACAAGCCATCAGTGGCAGCAACATTGTTTTAACTGATGTTAAACAGATTACATCATCTGATTCCAATGGACTCGCAGCAACATCAAACTCCACAATCGTAATGACAGATGGAACCGTAACTGGGAAAAAAACAGCATTGGCTGCTGCAGACGGCGGACATATTAAGGTCACAGATGTTGCTCTAAAAACAGTAGGAGTAGATGCGCTCACTGAGGGCGCTGGTATTATATATGGATTCGGTGCATTCGCAAATGGCGATAACAGTGTAATTGAATTGCTTGGAAAAACGACCATTAGTGATGGTATAATCGGGCTTGAAGCACAAGATGGTGGCGCAATAAGCATGGCTGGGGGAACCATTACAGCTTCCAAAGTTGGTGCTGTTTTCTTTAACAGTAAGAGCGACAAAAACAAACTGGAAAATGTGACAATATCAAATGCTAAAGAAGAGGAACCGCTACTCTTTGGAGTAAAAGCAGACGAAGACAGTAAAGTTGCTTTAAAAAATATAGAATTTGTTCAAGCAGACAGTGGTATATCAGCAGATAATTCTTCCACAATAACAGTCTCGGGAGGATCATTTGATGCAAAAAAGGTAACGGTACATGCTGAAAACGGCAGCACCATTACTTTAACCGATAATGCTCAGATTGCATCATCTGGTAACGTTGGACTCGTAGGAGAAACACAATCTACAATCACGATGATAGGAGGATCCGTAACTGGGAGAGAAGCAGCATTGGCTGCAAAAACGGGTGGTCATATTACAGTCACAGATGTTGCTCTAAAAATAAAAGCAATACCAGATGCACAAGCTCAAGGTTCTGATATTATATCTGGGTTCGGTGCATTTTCTGAAGGCGCGGACAGTGTGATTGAATTGCTTGGAAAAACGACCATTAGTGATAGTATAATCGGGCTTCAAGTGCAAAAAAGTGGTGCAGTCAAGATGACTGGAGGAACCATTAAGGCTTCTATGGCTGGTGCTGTTTTCTCTAACACTAAGAGCGACAAAAACAAGCTGGAAAATGTGACAATATCAAGTACTAAAGACGGTGAGCTACTAATCAATGGAGTAGACGCAGACAACGACAGTGCCGTCGCTTTAAAAAACGTAACAGTAATGCAAGCAAATAGCGCCATAATAGCAGACAATTCTTCTACAGTAACAGTCTCTGGCGGATCATTTGATGCGAAACATGTAACAATAGGTGCTCTAAAAGGCGGCAGCGTCATTTTAACCGATAATGCGCAAATTATATCATCCGAAGACAGCGGACTCTATGCACATGACAATGGCACAATCAGCATGACTGGAGGAACCATTAAAGCCTCCTATAATGGTGCTGGCTTTGTGAGCAGTGAGAGCGATAAAAACAAACTGGAAAATGTGACAATATCAAGTTCTAAAGACAATGAGCTACTACAATATGGAATAGAAGCAGACAAAAACAGTACAGTCACTTTAAAAAATGTAACTGTCACTCAAGCAACCAGTGCCATAGTTGCAGATGATCACTCGACAATAACAGTCTCTGGAGGATCATTTGATGGAGAACTCGATGGAATATATGCTTCAAATGGCAGCACGGTTATTATCGACAACAAGACTGAGATTATAACATCCAGTGGTTATGGACTCCATGCTGATGGTGCACAATCCAAGATCACAATGACTGGAGGGACAGTAAGCGGTTGGGGTATAGGCACATTGTTTGCTGAAAACGGCGGACATATTAATGTCACTGGTGTTACTATAACATCGACAGATGGCATCGGAGATGGTGCACTCGCTGATGGCTCTGGAAACATAATTGAATTACATAATACAACGATTAAGGATGTTTCAACAGGGCTTATGGCATACGAAGAAGCTACAATCAAGATGACTGGAGGTTCTATTACGGCTTCTATAATAGGCGCTTCTTTTAATAACAGTAAAAGCGCTGAGAACAAGCTAGAAAATGTGAAAATATCAAGTGGTAAAGACGATGACCAACAACTTTTCGGGGTAGTAGCCACTCATGACAGCAACCTTACTTTGAAAAATGTAACAGTTACTCAAGAAAATATAGGCATAGCCTCTGCTTTTAATTCTCAAATAAACGTATCAGGGGGAGAGTTTAATGTAAAAGACTCAGGGGCATATGCTCAAAGTGATAGCACCATTATCATAAAAGACAATGCTCAAATTAATGCATCTGATGGCAGTGGACTCCATGCAAGCGGTCCACAATCCCAAATCACAATGACAGACGGAACTGTGTTTGGGAAAAAAGCTGCATTGTATACAGAAAACGGCGGGCATATTGATGTGACAAATGTTTCTGCAACGGCACAAATCGGTGGTTTGCAGATCATGTCTCTCTCTTACACAGATCCTGATAATCCCCAAAAACGTAAAAGCAGTGAAATCAATTTGGTCAATACAAAACTTCATGTTGAAAATGGTGCTGGAATTCTTATTGGAGCTTTCACTGACAACGATATTGAAAATAATGCAGATCTGGCAATCGGTACAGCAAATCTCAAAAATTCAGAAATCCATGCCGATGTTTTACTAGGAAACGGCATTGATTGGAGATACAAAGAGTTTTGGGACCAGGTAGGTTCAAAAGCGATCTCCAACGGCACCTTCACCTTAAGCGCAGATCAGTCTATTCTAGAGGGCAGAGCAAATATTGCTAAAGACAGAAATGTGCACTTTGATCTGAAAAACAATACAAAATGGACGTTGAAAATCAGCAAAAATGAAAAAGATGATGATGGCAATCTCCTTGATATCGCTCAAAGATCTCGTTCTGATATTTCCACGCTTAATCTCGATAACAGCTCCATTATCTTTAATGGACCAACAGAAGATCATTACCAAACATTGCATATAGGTTCTGGTAAACCAGACACGCAAGAAGTCTACAATGCAACGGGTGATGCAAAGATTTACTTCAACATTGCTTGGAGTGATGGTGCTGCAATAAATGACCAAAAAACCGATAGACTTTTGATCCATGGGGATGTCTCAGGCTCTACAACAGTTTATATCAAAAGCGATACAGGGGATGAAAGTAGTGTAATAAATGCCTCTGATCCTTCCAATATAGGTGG
>NZ_JBHIMK010000008.1:0-39110 GCF_042194085.1 Bartonella sp. MU70NMGDW | reverse complement strand
CACTGATACTTACTGGTGTTAATAACTTTTCTTTTGGTGTCGCTACTCCATCTGCACTCGCAATCTTGACAAAAAAACCGCTGGTCATTAATGCATAAAAACTTAATTTAAATTTGCGTTGCATTATTCACACTCCATAATTTCAAATTTAAGTTTCCCTATTTAGAAAAAAGTGCATAGACCAAAACAACTCAATGCAATTGCTCAACCTCATGTTTTTTTAAGATGATAAAGCATTCGATGGACTAAACTCTGACAGATCAAATATACATCCTGTGTTTTAAAATACATGCACAACTAAAAGATTTAATTTCTTTCAGATACGCTTAAAAAGTGTTATAATTACATCTATGAAAAATATTTTTGAGATACCAAAGGCTGATCTATAAATAAGATTGATCCCTCAATAGATAAAAATGGCATTAAACATTAAAGGAAACAGTAATATTAATGAGAGCAGCCTTTATATCCACATATTTCATCCTCTACAGCATTTAAAACAGTGTCTTTATTCTATTTAACTTGGATAATCTAAAGAACACTTATTCATGCTCATCAAGCCATAACCATTGTTCTAATATATAAGAAACATCATAATATCGACTCGACAGTGATTTGAAATTTTTATAATTATAGTCAGTTAACTCATCATTTGATTTGTCATATACTGAAAGGGACATTCTATTCATGTCTATAAACTTAGAAATGCAAGGTAAAAGCAACAGAAATTCCCCTCGTCGCATTTTGTTTGCAAGCCTTATTGGCCCAACAATTGAATTCTTTGATTTCTACGTCTTTGCCACTGCCGCAGCTCTCATATTTCCTCATGTGTTTTTTCCAACACAAAATGATCAGATTGCCATTTTACAATCTTTCCTGATCTTTGGAGCAGCCTTTTTTGCCCGCCCCTTTGGATCAATTGTTTTTGGACATTTTGGAGATAAAGTTGGAAGAAAAGCAACACTTATTGCTTCTCTTCTCACGATGGGTCTTTCAACAGTCATTATTGGTTTTCTTCCTACTTATGAAACTGCTGGATGGTTTGCCCCTTTCCTCTTGACCTTGTGCCGTATTGGACAGGGAATGGGATTAGGAGGAGAATGGGGAGGAGCTGTTTTGCTCGCAACAGAAAATGCCCCTCCAGAAAAGCGCGGCTGGTACGCGATGTTCCCCCAATTGGGTGTTCCAATCGGTTTATTTTTATCTATTGCCGTTTATTTAGGTCTGTTGCATTTCCTTGATCATGAAGGACTTTTAGCTTGGGGATGGCGCATTCCTTTTATTGCTTCAGTTGTTTTTATGATTATAGGATTGTGGGTCCGTCTTTCAATCAATGAAACTGTTCAATTCAAAAAAACTCTTGAAAGTAAGGAACGAGTCAAAGTTCCTATCATCGATGTCTTTTTAAAATGTCCACGAATCTTATTTCTTGGAATATTTTCTGGTATGGCAACATTTGTTTTGTTTTACTTGGTCACTGCTTATTTGTTAAGCTACTCAACAAACCATCTGCAATTGCCATTTTATCAAGCTCTTCAAGTCGAAATTGTTGGTGCTATTTTCTGTGGAATTTTTACTGTCATCACTGGAAGACTCGCTGATCGTATTAGACGTAGAACTTTGATGATTTGGGTTACAATCATCACCGGTATCTATTCTTTTGCAATTCCTTATTTCTTAAATTCTGGAGTTATAGGAGTCCTTGCAATGTCTGTTATTGGTTTGTCTATCATGGGGATGATATACAGTCCTCTTGGTGCTGTTTTGGCTTCACCATACCCAACAGCAATTCGATATACTGGTTCTTCTATTACTTTCAACTTATCGGGTATCGTGGGAGCCTCTCTTGCGCCTTATATTGCAGAATATCTGGTACAGCATTTTGATACATCTTATATCGGCTATTATTTGCTTCTTGCTTCTTTTATTTCACTGATTTGCTTCGTCGGATTTACAGATGATGAAATATCCAACTAAAATATAATAAAGAAGAATAAAATAAGTACTGGCAGCAAAAATGCTGCCAGTTTCATTTTTAAAGACATGGGTTGCGGTATTTTCCACCACAATATTCCCGCGAACAAAGCGCTTAAAAAGAAAAATAAAAAATCTGCAATATTGCTTATATAAGCAACAGCAAACATTCCTGATAGGATATGTGTTGTTCCCAACCACGAAACGCAAAAAAAAGCCAATATCACAGCCCATAAAACAAGCAAAATTCGATCAATTATCATGATGCCGTTTCATTTTTTTAATTGTAGGCCATATCTTTAATATGCCTAAAAGAAAAATCACAATAAAAACCCAACGCCCTCCCCCTGATCCTTTCGCAATAAAAAGCGCTGGATTTACTATTCCTACCAATCCTATAAAAATCAGAACAACAGAGATGAGACGCATTAAACCTGTTTTTCCCAACAACGATCTTCAGTCTGTTGCCAATACGTTAAATTATGATTTTCCATTTTATATTTTTTCCACTGTGCACGAACAAGACTCAACTGCTCATCATTTCTACCATCAAATATCACAACAAGCCGTTGATAAGTATCAATATTCGAACATACGGCTCCCTCTATGAGAAAACGAATCTTTGAATCATTCGGATTTTCTTGTCCTGTCGTCAGAAATACAGGCTGAAAGTTTGAATATTGATCACACTCAGTTCCATGTCCAATAAATGATTCATCCGCATAAACCCATAAATGCATATCCATAGAATCGCGTTGTTCTTCACTTACACATTGTATTGTTACCTTACCAAAACGAGCCAATGCACGCTCTACAAGCGTTGGCAAAATATCTTTCAGCGTTGACTGCGTCAAATGATAGAATAAAATATCCAACCTCTTAAGCCCTCATCACTCTTTATAAAAAGCTAACATCTTTTTTAGAGAAACTTCCATACCCCCAATATAAAAGGAAACGGTTCAAGATATAAACCCTCTTTTTTGATTGAGATCATTATCTTTTTGCACATGTCTTTAAAAGACAAAAATTTTTATTTTCAACGTTAATAAAAAAGTTTTTTAAGTTATTTTCTAGATTCTTTGTAGACTATAGTTGAAAATAAAATATAATGTACGGAAAATTTAAAGAGGAACTCATAGGCAATTTTATATTATTTATTTAGTTAAAATATCCAATTCATGGAAGGATATTTTTTCAAACTTTATTACATTTTAACCGAAAGCAGTAAAAATATTTGCTATCGAATTAAAGGCTGAGGATTTTCCCCAATTTATGCGTATTATTGAGTTCTACATCCTGAAACGTGTCCTTGTTTTGTTTAGTTCTGTCATGATTGCAGCAGTGGGCGTTAGTTGGACAGTACAAATTCTCGCACGGATAAACTTTCTCACAACAAGCAAACAAACACTCCTCACAGTCTTACAATTTTCACTCTCATTGGTTCCTTCTGTTATTTTTCTTGTCATTCCATTTGCATTAGTGATCGCAGTTACAACCATCCTCTCAGCAATGCATCAAGACTCAGAACTTGCTGTCATAAATGCCTCTGGTTTTCCTAAAAGTACTGTTTGGAAACCTATCCTTCTTCTTGCTATTGTTACATCCTGTATCTCCTTTTCTATAGCTAATTTTGTTGTTCCTCAAGCGCGTCTTCATATGCGACAAATGCTAGCAAGCGCTCATTTTGATCTTATTAATCTATTCATTAGTGAAGGAAGCTTTCAAAAACTCGCCAATAACCTTTACATAGAAATTGGCGAACGAAATCCAAATGGAACACTTGAACGCCTTTTCATTGCCGACCAGCGTGATCCTAAGACTGATCTTTTTTATTATGCAACAGACGCATCGATTGTGAGCAATAAAAACGGCAGTTTTCTGGTTCTCAATAACGGTGAAATAGAAAGAGTCAACCATCAAAATAACAGTGTTTCAATCGTTCAATTTAGCTCATACACTTTTAGCCTAGGGGAGTTTATCCCCAGTGATAAAGCACCTACTCTTTATCCAAAAGATCGGTCTCTTTCTTATTTACAAAACCCTGATCCAAAAGATCCCTACTATCAACGAAAACCACTCCAATATAAAGCTGAATTTCACCGCAGATTAACACAATGGCTCTACCCTATTGTTTTTTCACTTATTGCATTAGCAGCGGCAGGGGATGTATGCTCCCATCGACAAGCTCGTCATTCCGCAAATCTCTCGGCAATTGCCCTTTCTTTTCTGGTGTATTGGATAGGATATTTTTTCGCAGAAAAAGCAAAGAACGATCTTGCATACGTTCCTCTCCTTTATATTATGCCCATAGGGACAAGCGCATTTGTCTTTTTTATGCTTTTAACGAATCATAAAATTGGGCTCCCTACAAAAGTTAATGAGATTATTCAAATCGCTTTTCAAAAAGTAATGAACAAATTTGAACATCGAAAATCTCAAGATTCCTCGGATGAAATATCATGATTGGGTGGACACTTGGACGATACTTTTTTATACGTTATCTTAAAATAACTTGTTATTTCTGGGGAAGCATTTTTGTTCTTGCTCTTTTAATCGATTTCACAGAGAACTCCGGCAGGCTATCCTCCATTCCGCATCATACAGCAAAAGATGCATTTTTCCTCTCTGTTTTACGCATCCCTTTTATCATGCAACAACTCATCCCTTTCATTGCACTCTTTTCTGCAATGGCAACACTTATCTCGCTCAACAAAAAACTTGAACTTGTGGTGACTCGTTCAATCGGTGTTTCGGCATGGCAATTTCTTATGCCAGCCTGTTTGGGAGCTTTTCTTTTGGGATTATTTTCAATTCTTCTCATTAATCCACTTGCTGCATGGGGATTTTCTCAAGCAGAAAAAAAGATGACTGAATGGCGCAATAACAATGTACTAACACCTCTTCATAATACAGATATCCACTGGTTAACACAACGTACAAATTTAGGCAGAACAACCATTGGTGCTAAATTTATCACTGACCAAGGACTTTCTCTTCTCGATGCAACCTTTGTACAATACAAGGACAACGCAACCGTCAAAAATTGGATTAATACCCCAAAAGCAACCTTGACTAATGGATCTTGGCTATTAACAAATGGAACAATCTATAAAATAGGGCATCCTCCTGAAAAATTTGCCGTGTTGCAAATAAAAACTAATCTAAAACCTGAATTTTTAACGGAACGTTTAGTGAATCCCGCGACTATTCCATTTTATCAACTGCCAAAAAAAATTATGATTGCACGTTCATTTGGCTATTCTGCTAATAATTTTGATATGTATTTCCAATCTTTGATTGCATTACCGGCATTGCTTGTGGCAATGACCCTCATTGCAGCAACTGTATCTTTAAATTTTACACGTTTTGGGCAATCTAGAAAGTTGATTCTTGGTGGCGTAATAGCTGGGTTTATGCTTTATGTTATTTCCGTACTCGTTCAAGCATTTGGTAATGCTGGATATATTCCACCAATTATTGCAGCTTGGACACCCGTTGTTATCGCGTTATTCTTAGGAATCTCTTTTTTACTTCATAAAGAGGATGGCTAAGTGAAAGCATTAACGCTTAAAAAAATTATTTTAACAAAATTAAGTGCTCTCGCTTTTAAAAGTGTTATGGGGGTTATTTTAGGAGGCGCTTTGTCTTATTGTGCGCACGCTCAAAGCCTTATGTCTCCTTCTCAAAGTCGCATTCAAAATCCGGAACGTCCTCTTTTGCTCTCTGCGGATGAACTCATCTACAATCGTGATGAAAACACTGTTTCTGCACAAGGTAATGTCCAAATCGAATATGATGGCAATAAAGTTGTCGCTCAAAAAATTATTTACAATCAAAAAACAGGACGGCTTATAGCACAAGGGAACGTTGAAATTACTCAAAAGGATGGTAATAAAATTTATTCCAACCAAATTGATATGACCAAAGATCTTGGCGAGGGTTTTGTAAACGCCTTACGTATTGATACAGCCAACAATGTTCACTTTTCAGCCCAAAATGCTACACGCAAAAACAATCACATAACAGTCTTTGAAAATGCAACCTATACAGCCTGTGAACCTTGCTCTTATAAACCAGATAGAGACGTCCTATGGAAAATTAAAGCAAGAAAGATCATATGGAATAATAGTATCAAAAAAATTCGGTTTGAAAACAGCAGTTTTGAAGTTTTTGGTGTCCCGATTATAAAATTTCCAAATTTTGAGATCTATGATCCAACTGTCAGGCGTGCTAGCGGTCTGCTTACTCCTCATTTTTTTTATACTGATTATCTCGGTATGGGGATAAAGAATTCTTATTTTTGGAATCTCGCCCCTCACTATGATTTTACCCTTTCTTCTACCGTTTATACCCAACAAGGGCTTTTAACCGAAGGGGAATGGCGTCAACGTTTAAAAATGGGCAGTTATAATATTCGCTTTGCTCATATATACCAAATGAAACAGCATAGATTTGATAATGATACGATTGATGCACAGCATAAAAACCGTTATATGCTGGCAACAAAAGGGGACTTTCGTATTAATTCACACTGGACTTATGGATGGGATATTCTTGCACAATCAGATCGGCATTTTAGTCGTGCCTATAAACTTGAAAACTATAGCAATCCTACACAACTTTCTCAGATCTATCTGAATGGTCTTGCAGGAAAAAATTATTTTGATATGCATTTTTATCATTTTAAAGTTCAAGATTCATTATTGAATGATCCTCATTATGAACGTCACTCTCGGCAAGCTTGGGTCCTACCGCGCATCGATTATTTTTTCACACCAGATGAACCCATTTATAATGGGGAGCTTACCTTCCATAGTAATATACAATCAATTTATCGTCGTCATGCTGACTTCAGTTCACACGACCAGAAGGGAAACCCTCTCAACATAGTAAGACTTTCTGGTATGGCTGGAAATAGTTTGCGTTTAACAAACGAGCTTCAGTGGAAAAAGCGCTTCAACACGCACAATGGCCTCATATTAACCCCTCTTCTCTCTCTACGAGCTGATATTATTACAACCAATGCAAGCGAAAATTATACAGATTCTACAGAAAACAATGCCTTATCCGCAATTCATGGTTCAACAATTCGTGGCATGGCAACAGCAGGCTTGGAACTACGCTATCCCTTCCTCATTACAGCTGATCATTCTACACATATTATAGAACCAACCGCACAAATTTTTATACGCAATAATGAACAATATATTGGACAAATTCCTAATGAAGATGCTCAAAGCTTTGTCTTTGATGCAACCACTCTCTTTAAACGAGACAAATTTTCTGGTTATGATCGTGTAGAAGGTGGCACACGAGCCAATATAGGTCTAAGATATTCTGGAAGCTTTAATGACAATTGGTCTCTTTATGCTCTTGTTGGACAATCCTTTCATCTAGCAGGAAAGAATTCTTTTGCAGAAAAGGACTTTGTCAATGTCGGTATTCATTCTAGCTTAGAGGCAAAACGTTCAGACTATGTTGCAATGTTTGGTGCGACCCATAAAAGTGGTTTTTCCTTAGAAACGCGTGGACGCTTTGACAAAAAAACAGGAAAAATCCGCCGTAGTGAAATCGAAGCATCACAAAAATGGCAAAATTTTTGGGCGGCTCTACAATATGCCTATATCGCAAAGCAACCAGATTATGAATATCCTCAAGAGCGCCAAGAAATTTCTTTTCAAACAGGACTTAAACTGGCAGATTATTGGTCTATTAATAGCAACGCCGGTTATGATTTAGTATCTGGTACGTTTGTAAAGCGAGGAATTAGCTTGAATTATACAGATGAATGTTTCGGGTTAACATTCGGTTATCAACAGGTAACGAATCCAGGCAGGAAAACACCCTTGCAAAACTTTAATTTCTCTCTTTCATTGCGTACGATTGCAGATATCGGAAAAAAGATAGATTAATTTATAAAGAGAATGTATCAGTCATTTAACTTATCATTGTTTTTATGAAAGAAAGAGTATATTTTAAGTTGTTGATGAGAATTAATAAACAATGCGAAAGCCTATTCACATGAATAAATTGAAAAAGCGTGTTCTTGCTTTATTTTATATTGCGTCTTTGAGCGTAAGTAGCCTTCTAATAAATGAATTTTTGATTCCGACAGTCTTTGCGCAGACTTCTATTGTTGTTACAGTTAATGGCAACCCCATCACAAATTATGATATACAAAGGCGCCTTGCTTTTCTCAGATTACAACAAAAGCAAGGCAATTTGGTGGCACAGGCTAAAAAAGAGCTTATCGATGAAAAGCTAAAAAATATTGAAATAAAACGTCGTAATATTGAAGTAAGCAATGATGAAGTTGATAAAGCTTTTGAGAATTTTGCGACACAAAATAATATGACGATTGATCAGCTCAACCAGATTCTGATCCAAACTGAGATCACTGTGCAACACTTTAAAGATTACATCCGTGGACAAATAGGATGGGGGCGTCTTGTTAGTGCACGCTATCAAGCTGAAACAGGTATGATTAGCGAACAAGAAGCTGTACGCAGGATATTAAAAAATGGTGGTGTAAAACCTTCAACCAATGAATATACATTACAGCGAATTGTTTTTGTTATTCCTGCACATCGTCGTTCAGAAATTTTTGAAAGACGTCAAAGAGAAGCAAGCAATTTTCGCGCACATTTCCGTGGATGTGCCAATGCTCACAATCAAGCAAGAGGTATTTTAGACGTTACTATCCGCCACTTAGGAAAGTTTCTGGAACCCCAACTTCCCAATGCATGGGAACAAGCTATTCTTGCAACGCCTGCTGGAAAAATGACAAAATTACAAGAAACATCTGATGGAATAGAAGCAATTGCTGTCTGCAAAATAAAAAGAGTTTCTGATGATTATGTCGCTCGACTAATATTTTCTCTTCAAGATAGTAAAAAAAGAAGCCCGCAAAAACTTGAAGAATTAAGCGACAAATATTTAGGAGAACTGCGGCGAGTGGCGCGCATTCAAAATTCATAATGGCTGCTCTTATTGTTAGCGGTGGTGATCCTGCCGGAATTGGTCCTGAAATAGTCCTAAAAGCGTGGAATTTGCGTGTTACGCGCCAAATTCCACCTTTTGTGCTTCTTGCTGATCCAGATGTTATTCGTTCGCGCGCTCGTTTTTTACAGATTGATGTTGAGGTGCAATCTGTTTTAATCAATAATTCCGCAAAAAATTTTCAAAACGCTCTTCCTATCATACCATTAAAAAACAAACAAAGTGATCAATTAGGTATACCTTCATCGAATAATGCCGCTGGAATCATTGAAGCAATTGAACGCTGTGTTCAATTGATTCAAAATGGCCATGCATGTGCACTTATCACTTGTCCTATTGCAAAAAAGAATCTTTATGATGCCGGTTTTCAATTTCCAGGTCATACAGAATTTTTAGCCGATTTAGCCCATAAAGCTTTTCATAAATGTTATCATCCAGTTATGATGTTAGCAGGACCTCGATTAAAAACAGTACCAATAACTGTTCATATTCCATTTAAAAATGTTCCTTCACAGCTTACCCGTGATTTAATTATTCAAACGGTACTTATTACTGAATGTGACTTAAAAACACGGTTTAAAATAACGTCACCCCGACTAGCTGTTGCTGGTCTTAATCCTCATGCTGGAGAAGAAGGTGCAATGGGAAAAGAAGATATTGAAGTTATCACTCCTGCTATTGAATATCTTAAAAAAAAAGGACTCAATATTGCAGGCCCGCTGCCTGCCGACACAATGTTCCATGAATGCGCAAGAAAGGCATATGACGTTGCCATTTGTATGTATCATGATCAAGCCCTTATCCCTGTTAAAACATTAGACTTTGATAGCACTGTTAATGTCACGTTAGGTCTCCCTTTTATTCGCACGTCCCCAGATCACGGAACTGCTTTTGACATTGCTGATAAAGGGATAGCCTCTCCCGAAAGCTTTATTGCTGCTCTTAAACTTGCAAATCAACTTGCCGAAAATAGTTTAATACCATGCCAATAGATAATCTCCCTCCTCTACGTGAGGTCATTGATATATATGGATTACAAGCGCATAAATCTTTGGGGCAAAATTTTCTTTTTGATCTTAATTTAACATCTAAAATTGCTCATCACGCAGGTAATATAGAAGGAAAACCTGTTCTTGAAATTGGTCCTGGTCCTGGAGGTCTCACACGAGCCTTGCTAGCAAAGGGCGCCATTGTAACAGCAATAGAACGCGATGAACGCTGCATACCAGCTCTCTTAGAAATAGAAAAACACTATCCTAAAAAATTAAAAATTATTTGTAATGATGCACTGAAGCAAGACTTCTCAAAACTCTTTGAAACAAGCCCAGAAAAACCTCGCATTATTGCAAATCTTCCCTATAATATTGGAACACAACTCTTATTAAATTGGCTTTTGACTGAACCATGGCCTCCTTTTTATGAATCAATGACATTGATGTTTCAACGTGAAGTTGCCAAACGGATTACAGCTAAACCTCAATCTACTCATTATGGACGTCTTAGTGTCTTAACTGGCTGGCGTACCACTGCTAAAATTGCTTTTGATGTGCCCCCTCAAGCCTTCATACCAATACCTAAAGTAACTTCTTCCGTTGTTCATATTATTCCGCAAACACAACCTCTTGCCTGCTCTGCACAAAAACTAAGCCTCGTCACAAAAACCGCCTTTGGACAAAGGCGAAAAATGCTTCGTCAAAATCTCAAAATACTTGGAGGTGAAGTGCTGTTAGAAAAAGCTGGAATTGATGGAACGCGCCGTGCTGAAACGCTCTCGGTTTCCGAATTTGTAACTTTAGCGCATCTAGTTCTCTAAAAAATTGCACTTTTTGTTATACAATCTTTTTTAATCAAGACATTTATCGATCTTTTCAGCAATAAGCCCATCAACAAAAGAGTCAAGATAAGAACAGCGCTCGCGTTTTGCGGTTTCAGCTAAATAAATTGATTTAATAAAAGATAAAGACTGATCTAAATCTTCGTTAATCACAACATAATCATAAGAACGCCAATGCTTTAACTCCGTTCGTGCATTTTCCAATCGTAAATTGATGATATCTTGACTATCTTCTGCTCGACGATGTAACCGCGAAACAAGCTCTTTCATTGATGGTGGAAGGATAAAAACAGATACAGTGTCTCCCAGCATCTTTTTTTGCAGCTGCTCGGTACCTTGATAATCAATATCAAATAACATATCATGGCCAATACTCAATGCGTTTTCAACAGTTTCACGTAAAGTGCCATAATAATTTCCGTGAACTTCTGCCCATTCAATAAATTCATCTCTATCACGCTTATATTCAAACTCTTCCTTTGAAATAAAGTGATAATGCAGTCCATCTACTTCACTAGGACGCCTTTTCCTTGTGGTCACACTTACGGAAAGCTCTAATTGTCCATCTTTTAGAAGTAATCGAGAAATTGTTGATTTACCAGCACCTGAAGGTGAAGAGAGAATAAATAAAAAACCGCGGCGTTGATTTATTTTTATAGCACTCAATTTACTTTCGAAGACTGTCATTACATCACTCTACTTTGTTCATAAATGTTTCTCCAAAATTTGAATTATACATTATCTCAACCTTTCCCCTAATCAATGTGTTTTCTTAGCAGTTTTCAATGTTATTCTGCTCTTTTTTGAGATACGTTATTAGCAGTGTATTCACAGCTTTCTTAAATATTTTTATCCATACGCTAATCCTACTTGTGACAGACAAAAAAATGATTTTTTATCATTCTCATAAAAAGTTTAAAGAGAAAAATTTTACTATATTTTGCATTCTCATTTACGATGCAAAAAGATGTGTTATCGTTATAAATTCAATGTCTTGCCTTTAATTCTCGCCACTTGCGAACATTCACATTATGTTCTTCTAAAGTTCGAGAAAAAACATGCCCTCCTGAACCATCAGCAACAAAATAAAGTGCATCACTGCTTGGTGGATGTGCCACCGCTTTCAAAGAATCTCGACCTGGATTTGCAATAGCTGTTGGAGGCAAACCATTAATTTTATAAGTATTATATGGTGTTTCCTTCTCAAGATCTGAACGATAAATTGCACGACCTGATGGCTTTCCTTTTCCTCCAAAGAGACCATAAATAACTGTTGGATCCGATTGAAGACGCATATGCTTTGTAAGGCGGTTATAAAATACCGCAGCAACCATTGGTCTTTCTGCTGCAATTCCCGTTTCTTTCTCAACAATTGAGGCTAATATAACAAATTCATCAATCGATTTAATGGGTAAATCAGGCGAACGCGTAGCCCATATAGCATGAATTAATTTTGTCTGTCCTTCACGCAATCTGTTTACAATCTCTTTACGCGTTGTCCCCCGAATAAAACGAACAGTATCCGTCATTAAACAGCCCTCTGGAGGCAAAATTTTTGGAAGATCTCCAATCAAAATTTCATTCGCAGCTAATCGATCGAAAACTTGCTGAACCGTTAAACCTTCAGGTACTGTAAATGTATACTCAATAGATTTTCCTTTCACAAGAATATCCATAATATCCTGCATCGAAGCATGTGCTGGAATTAAATATTCACCAGCCTTCAGATGCGTTGTTTTTTGGTGATAACCAACCCCATAAACAAAAATATCTGATGATCGAATGAAACCACGTTTTTCTAGCAATGAAGCAATTTCACGAATTCCTGTGCCAGGATGGATAAGAACAATTTGTTCTTCCTCAATTTTCCCCTTTTCTTCAAAAATACTTTTTCCAATATAAAGAGGAATACTTATGGCGAAAAGAATAACCACAATCAGCATAAGAAAAAAATGACCGAGAATAACCAACGGATTACGGACGATCGATGATTTCTTTCGTTTTTTATGTACTAACATGTCATAACTATCTGCTAAATGATTCGAAGAGGAATCACTTACGTCCTTTAATGATTTTCCTTTTTTCACATCGGACATAACCCCTCAATAGCGATTAAGGACAATATTATAATTTCTCATTCATCTTATAACAAAGTAGAAAACTCAAAAGCAGAAATTAAATAAAAATACTTATTATCCCCTAAAACGTCGCATCACCAACGATGCATTTGTCCCACCAAATCCGAAGGAATTAGAAAGAATCGTATCAATCTTTCGTTCACGCGGTTTGTGTGGTACAAGATCGATTTTCGTTTCAATCGATGGATTGTCAAGATTAAGTGTCGCTGGAGCTATATTATCCCGTATAGCTAGAACAGAAAAAATAGCCTCAGCGGCACCGGCGGCACCAAGTAAATGCCCGATAGATGATTTCGTTGATGACATGGATACTTGTGATGCATAATTCCCTAAAACACGCTCAACAGCTGCTAGCTCTATGGAATCAGCCATCGTTGATGTACCGTGAGCATTAATATAATCAAGTTCACTCACATTCACTTGTGCACGCTTAAGAGCAGCCATCATACTACGCTGAGCCCCTTCACCACTTTCTGAAGGCGCTGTAATGTGGTAAGCATCACCAGATAAACCATAGCCAATAACCTCAGCATAAATACGCGCTCCTCGTTTTTTGGCGTGTTCCAGCTCTTCTAAAACAACAATTGCTGCTCCTTCCCCCATCACAAAACCATCACGATCAGCATCATAAGGACGAGATGCCCGTTCAGGATCATCATTGCGACAAGTAGAAAGAGCTCTACAAGCTGCAAAACCTGCAAGAGATATCCGATTTATCGGAGACTCGGTCCCCCCTGCCACCATGACATCTGCATCACCAAACATAATCAAACGTGCTGCATCACCAATCGCATGCGCCCCTGTCGAACAAGCCGTTACAACAGAATGATTAGGCCCCCGTAAACCATATTGAATAGACACATAACCAGAAGCAAGATTAATCAAACGACCTGGAATAAAAAAAGGAGAAACACGACGAGGTCCCTTATCACGAAGCGTATAACCAGATTCAACAATGCCCTCAATACCCCCAATTCCTGAACCAATTAACACACCTGTACAAATCTGATCTTCATCATTCTTAGGAAACCATTCTGCATCTGCAAGCGCTTGGTTAGCAGCAGCCATTGCATAAACAATAAATGCATCAACTTTACGTTGCTCTTTAGGTTCCATATACAAATCAGCATTATAGGTCCCCTCTGTTCCATCCCCTAAAGGGATACGCGCAGCAATCTGGCATGGCAAATCTGACACATCAAACTCAGTAATACGTCGGACACCACTTCTTCCTTCAAGAAGTCGTTTCCAACTATATTCAATATTACCAGCTAATGGAGATACCAATCCTAAACCAGTAACAACAACACGTCTCATAACTTCTAACCTTGAACTAAACTTCACCTCTCAAAGCTCTCTTTTCAAAAGAGCTCCGAAGAATATAGGCAAAAGCAATTTATGCCTTTGCCCTTTAGTAATCATGCAGAAGCTTTATCAATGAACTTGACTGCATCACCAACTGTGAAAATCGTTTCAGCAGCCTCATCTGGAATTTCTACCCCAAACTCTTCTTCAAAAGCCATAACGAGTTCAACTGTATCAAGGCTATCAGCCCCTAGATCATCGATAAAGCTTGCATTTTCTACAACTTTATCAGCATTAACCCCAAGATGTTCCACAATAATTTTCTTAACGCGCTCTACTGTATCACTCATGTTGAAATCCTCGAATTTATATTTTCCTATAATTTGGTTAACTATATCGGCTCATCTAATCAAGCAATAGATGCATCACTTTAAAAGATTTTAGCAATGATTTAAAACATCCTGTGGATATCCCCTACAAAATGAACCAATCTGACATTCCGACATCAATTGATCAACGGCCATGTTAAAGAAATAGATGCATCTTTCTATTTCAATCGTTACTATCTAAAATAATACAACTCATAAATCAATGTGGAATAAAATAAATACTCAAATCATTGCCATTCCACCATTGATATGAAGTGTTTGACCTGTCGTATAGGCTGCTTCATCGCTTGCTAAATAAACAGCAGCAGCGGCTATTTCTTGCCCACTTCCCATACGCTTCATTGGAATCGCCGCCATAATGGCTTCTTTTTGCTTTTCATTAAGCTTGTCTGTCATTGCAGATTTAATAAATCCTGGAGCAATACAATTGACAGTGATGTTTCGCGAAGCAATTTCTTGTGCCAATGCTTTAGAAAAACCTATCAAACCTGCTTTTGCAGCACAATAATTCGTTTGTCCAGGATTTCCCACAACACCAACAACAGATGTAATGTTAATAATCCTTCCATAACGGCGGCGCATCATAAAATGTATTAATTCACGCGTCAAAAGAGAAGCAGCTGTTAGGTTAACTTCTAAAACATCATCCCAGTCTTTATCTTGCATACGCACAAAAAGACCATCCCTAGTGATTCCCGCATTGTTAACCAAAATATCGACACCATCCATTTCTCTTTCTGCAACTTCAGCCAATTGTTTAATCGATTGGCGTTCAGAAAGATTAGCGGGAAATACAAAAACATTCTGCCCTAATTCTGCCGCCACTTCTCTAAGCTTTTCTTCACGTGTTCCATGAAGTCCAACAATGGCTCCTTGTGCATGAAAGCAGCGTGCAATTGCCTCACCAATTCCTCCCGAAGCCCCCGTTACAAGAGCTTTACGTCCTGTTAATCTAAACATTTTTTTACTCCTTATAGATTAAACGCCAAGCATGCCTAGCGCTGATTCTATTTCATCAACTGTTCCAATTGTTACCCCCTTTATATCTTTGTTAATACGACGCGTTAGACCTGTTAATACTTTTCCAGAACCAACTTCAAAAAGCGTATCAACCCCATTAGCAGCGATCCATTCTATCGTTTCACGCCATCGCACTCTCCCAGTCACTTGTTCAACAAGAAGAGTAGTAATACGCTCTGGATTGCTCTCAGGTGCAACAGAAACATTAGCAATCAAAGGAACAATAGGAGTTGTTGCGTTAACAGTCAAAAGTGCTTTCTTCATGGCATCAGCAGCAGGTTGCATTAAAGATGAATGAAAAGGTGCAGAAACTGGAAGAAGAAGTGCACGTTTTGCACCTTTTGTTGATGCAATCTCTACCGCTGTCTCAACTGCTTTTGCTTTACCTGAAATAACAATTTGCCCACCACCATTATCATTAGCAATTTGACATAGTCCTTCTCCAGAAACAGTTTCGCAAATTTCTTCCACAATGTGCTCTTCCAAACCAATCAGTGCTGCCATAGAACCTTCACCAACTGCGACAGCAGCCTGCATAGCATTGCCACGAATACGCAAAAGTCTTGCCGTATCTGTGAGAGTAAATGTACCAGCAGCACAAAGGGCCGAATATTCGCCTAAAGAATGACCAGCAACAAACTTTACCTTTTCTTCTATACGAAGCCCTAATTGTTGCATCACACGAATGACAGCCATGGATACAGCCATTAATGCCGGTTGTGCATTTGCTGTTAACGTTAAAACATCTGCTGGTCCTTCAAAAATGATCTTTGATAATTTCTCACCCAAAGCATCATCAACTTCCTCGAAAACCATCCGTGCGGCAATAAATTGCTCTGTAAGCGCCTTCCCCATACCAACAAGTTGACTTCCCTGCCCTGGAAAAATAAAAGCTGCACCCATTTATCAACTCCTAAAATTGTACAAAATTATTCTCTTTTGACCTTATTCATCCGCACAAATCAAGATAAAGTCCTTTATTTAAAACGAATACCACTCTTAAAATTATATTTTAAAGGCGGAATTTGATATAAAAACTTAGGAAAGTAGGGAGCTATAAACTGAATAACACCCAAACTTATGAGACTTCCTAAAATTGCACCTGCTAAAATATCAAAGGGATAATGTACACCCACAAAGATGCGCGCCCAACAGATCAAGCACAAAAACACCGTGGCAAATTTAAAAGCAACTTTGTATCGGTAAAAATAAAAGTTAGCTGCATAAGATGCAATGGTCAAGGCATGATTACTAGGAAAAGAAGCTGTTGCACGATGTTGAATAAGCGGTGTCGCTAACCCTACCACGAATGGGCGAGGATGAAAATAAAAAAGAGAAATGAGATAACCTACGAAAAGAGCCGCACAAATACTCATGCAAATGCTTAGTACGACACATCGTTCCCTCTCCCCACCACAAAACCACAACGCACAAAGATGGAGAGGAATAATGTAAATTAAAAACTTTGCACAAAAAATACTAAACAAAACTACAATCGACCAAGCTTGATGATTGCCGACAAACATTTCAAAGAGTGTAACATCAATCTGGTTTAAAAAGTCCATTTTTCTCTCCTTTATGTTACAGTACTATCTTTTTGTAGAAGAGGGAAATATATCAAGACTTAACAAATCAATTTTTTTATGTGCATAAACTTGCTATTTTAAAAGATAACCTGTAGATATGAAATATTCGTTGCCGGCACTTTAGCTGGAGGTTGAACGGAGGGCTGTAAAATATCAGTAGGAAATACAATGTTTCCGGCCTCCCGTGTCTCCGCTCTCGGATGTCTCGAATCGTAAACGCGTCCTTTCTTCTTTGGATTTCCAAAAAAGACAAGTCGCAGAGGCTTTGCGCTAAAACCGGTGAGATTTAATTGAAGAAAGGCAAAACAATGGCTCTTTATGAACATATGTTCCTTGCCCGACAAGACATTACACCGCAGCAAGTTGATGAACTTTTGAGTCTCTACAAAGGTGTCATTGAAGCACATGGTGGAAAAGTTGGGCGTGTAGAAAATTGGGGACTTCGTCCTCTTGCTTACCGTATTCGTAAAAACCGTAAAGCTTATTATACTTTGGTCAATATTGATGCACCAGCTTCAGCAATTGCTGAAGTGGAACGTCAGATGCGCATCAATGAGGATATTTTGCGTTATATGACCATTCGCGTAGAAAAACACGAAAAAGAAAAATCTGCTATGCTCTCACACCTTGATCGCAATAGTCATCACATTGGACACGATGAAGAGCGTCCTCGTTTTCCGCGTCGTCAACGTGAAAATGCTATAGAAGGGGTAGAATGATGACTGATACCAATCAAAACTCTGCACGTCGCCCCTTTCATCGTCGTCGTAAAACATGTCCTTTTTCAGGGACTAATGCTCCCAAAATTGATTATAAAGACATCAAGTTGTTACAACGTTATATTTCCGAACGTGGGAAAATTGTTCCTTCACGGATTACTGCTGTTAGTCAAAAAAAACAGCGTGAATTAGCTAATGCTATCAAACGTGCTCGCTTTTTAGGCTTACTTCCGTACATTATAAAGTAAACGATCAATACGCTATGCAACTGGAGAGTTTATCCAGTTGCTTTTCTTATATGGTTTTAAAAAAATAGCTTGTTGCATCCTATGTTAAGCTATTACATGTCAAAGTTGGGGTATTGACGCGCCCCTAACTGCAGAAAGCAGGACAGCAATAAATGAAAAAAAATCGTACCTATGAGATATTAATCGGTATTTTAGCAGGATTATTTGCTGTTGTAATAGGAATGGCAATCATCAGTGTTGCAAATATCGCGCCCTTTTTTTCTCTTCTTCTTGGCTGCTTTCTTTCATTGCCAATTTTTATTGTTGCGTTCGGTCAAGGAACATTAGCCAGTCTCATCGCCCTCATAAGTGCCACTGTTGTTCTTATCATAACCACTAATACCTATATTGCTCTTGGCTTGATGTTCTTATTTTTCCTTCCTGCTGTCTATGCTTCTTGGCTTCTTGGGCTTGCACGACCAGCGCAAAAAGAAAACGAACTGATATGGTATCCATTATCATCGGTTATTTTTCATTTAACTAATTTTATCGCTCTTATAGCAACTTTCATTGGGCTCTATGTTCAAACCCGTCCTTCCACACCCGTCATTGCAAAAAAAATCACCGAAAACATAGCACAAACTCTGCAACAATCACAGTCAATAAAAGAAGCCGATATACGCGCTTTTAGTGAGCTTTTAATGACGCATCCAGCAACTTTTACTGCTGTTTCTTTGACTCTTTATAGTTTGGTTTTTCTCATTGGTAACCTTTACTTTTCCATGATAGCAGCACAACACATGAAATGGCTGAAAAGACCCCGTGATGATTGGAGCCAAACTCTCCGCCTTCCAATTTCTGGAATTGTTATTTTCATTATTGTTTGCATAGCATCGATGGTTGAGTTGAGCGCTTCTCTTAACTTGAGTACCCGTGTCTTTAGTACTGCATACACTGTCATCATATTAATTAGTGGTCTAGCATATCTTCACAATATTACAAAAGGGGTAAACGGTCGGATTATTATACTTTCTCTTGTTTATATTGCTATTTTAACAGTCGTTTTTACTCCACCTATTGTTTTCATGATGCTTTTGATGGGAATTTGGGCTGCTATTCAATATAATTTTCAATCACGCAAAAAACTCCACTAAATTTATTTGTTCGAAAGGAAAAACTATGGATATTATTTTACTTGAGCGCATTCCTCGTCTTGGTCAGATGGGTGATATTGTCTCAGTTAAAGATGGTTATGCGCGTAATTTTCTCTTGCCTCAAGGTAAAGCTTTACGCGCAAATGAAGCCAATAAAAAACATTTTGAGATACAACGTGCACAACTTGAAGCCCGTAATCTTGAACGCAAAAGCGAAGCGCAAAAAGTTGCTGAAAAACTTGATGGACAATCATTCATTGTTGTTCGTTCTGCTGGTGAAACAGGACAACTTTATGGTTCTGTATCAACACGTGATATTGCTGAAATTATAACAGATGAAGGCTTTTCTATTGGGAGAAATCAAGTCGAACTTAACCATCCAATAAAAATGATCGGTCTTCACACAATCACTCTTAGCTTACATCCTGAGGTTCAAATTTCTGTGATTATTAATGTTGCGCGTTCTACCAGTGAAGCACAACGCCAAGCAGAAGGTGAAACTCTCACTTCTGCTAAAGAAATATATAATATTCAAGAAGAATTATTAGAAGAAAATCAGGAAGAATTATTGGTAGAAGAAATTAATGACAACGATATAAACAGTTCTCATCAAGAAGCTTAATTGCTATTTTTGCTTTCTGTTTTATATTTTTTATTCTATTTTAAATATTGCTCATAAAATACTCACACTTTAAAATTGGGTATTTTATGGCTATCATACATAAAGAACCTAATTTTTATGAAAGAATTAGGAATATATTATTTAAAGGCATTACATGCCGAGAATGATAATATCACTAAGAGGAAATTTTCTTTTGTTGTCTAGCATCTAAAGCAAAAATAATTTAAAGTTCTACCCTTAAGGGTAAGGTTTGTATGAGCGGTAAGTTGATTATATCAACACATGATCTGAAATAATTTCAGTTATAAAAAAGTAATTCTACTTACACAGATATTGGAATTTTAAGGTCACATAACTTCAAAACACTTAAATTTAGAATAGCAAAACTTCCACTTTAAAATCACGTATTATAAAATAAAATAGATCAATGTTATATAAATAATACACAAATGATAGATGAGCAACGAAAAGAGGGTTTTGAAAAATTATATAATTTTAACTTAAAATGAAGATTTGTAGCTCTATTCTTTTAATTATACGATTTTCAATTTATCGCCTAAAGTAGCTAGACTTAGAATTTTAGTGGAAAAATATTATGGAAGAAACTAACGTTGTTAATGTCAGCTCTTCAAAGAAGGAAGATTCTCCTTCTTTTCGGCAGCTTCCGTATAATATTGAAGCTGAACAGGCATTGCTTGGTGCCATCTTTATCAACAATGATTCTCTTGACCGCGTTTCAGATTTTCTAAAACCAGAACATTTTTTTGAACCATTGCATCAAAAAATTTATCATGTTTTATCTCACCTTATTAAAACAGGAAAACGTGTAGATCCAGTTACAATCAAGCCCTATATCCAAATGGAAGAAAAAATTGGAGATATTACTGTATACCAGTATGTTGTTCGCTTAGCCACAGAGGCAGTCACTATTATTAACGCTGAAGATTATGGACGCGTCATTTACGATCTTTTTATCCGACGGTCTTTGATTAACCTTGGAACTCAAGTTGTCAATACAGCCTTTGATGCTCCTGTAGAGCTCACGCCTACCCAACAAATTGAAACTGTTGAAAATCAGTTATTTGAGCTAGCAGAAAAAGGGAAATATGGAGGTGGATTTGAAAATTTTAATGAGGCTATCAAAAAAGCTATCGATATGGCAAGTGCTGCGAAAAAGCGCTCTTCACAATTATCAGGGATAGCCACCCATATTAAAACACTTGATGAAAAAATGGGAGGATTACAAGCATCTGACTTAATTATCCTTGCAGGACGCCCTGGTATGGGAAAAACCTCACTGGCTACCAATATTGCCTTTAATATTGCTAATGCTTATAATCGTAATGCCAATATCCAAGAAAATGAAGGGGGTATTGTAGGTTTCTTCTCACTTGAGATGTCATCCGAACAGCTTGCAACCCGTATTATTTCTGAACAAACAGAAGTCTCTTCTTCTGATATTCGGCGTGGTAATATCTCAGATGAACAATTTTCAAAAATTATTCGTGCGGTGAACCAACTACAAAAGGCACCACTTTATATTGATCAAACTGGGGGAATATCAATTACGCAATTAGCTGCTCGTGCGCGGCGTCTCAAGCGACAACATGGTTTAGATATCTTGTTTATTGACTATATCCAACTCATGACAAGCAGTTCAAAGCGTTCATCAGAAAATCGTGTTCAAGAGATCACAGAAATTACCACAGGATTAAAAGCGTTGGCGAAAGAATTGAATATTCCTATTATCGCTCTCTCTCAACTTTCACGTCAAGTAGAAAATAGAACAGATAAACGTCCCCAACTCTCAGATTTACGTGAATCTGGTTCAATTGAGCAAGATGCCGACATCGTTCTGTTTGTCTATCGCGAAGAATATTATCTCAAAAATGAAGAACCAAAATTAGGTAGCTTAGAACATACAAAATGGCAAGAAATAATGGACAAAGCTTTTGGAAAAGCTGATGTTATTATTGCAAAACAGCGCCATGGGCCGACAGGAATCGTGCCACTTGCCTTTCAATCTGATTTCACACGATTTAGTGATCTGGCCGATAGCAATTATCTTCCAGAGCAAATCGGTTAAATTAACATGGCGCGTAATCGTATTCAATTTATCTGTCAAAATTGTGAAACCATTCTTCTCATTAAAAAATGTAATTCTTATCAAGAATGAAATTTCTTACAAAGAATCATTTTTCAATGATTCTAGCCGCCGTTATTTGCTATTTAATAACATTCTTCTTGCATGAAATGATAACACATCTCTTAATGTTGTAAGTGGGGTACATATATTAAAATCCATAGCTAATTTAAACCTTGCTATATTGTTCCTTCTTTTACAAAGTCTCTTTCTTGCAAGACACCCATTTTCTCGTTATTAAATTTAAAAATAATTGCTGCTGTTGTGTATGGCAAGCTATTATGAAAATATCAGAAGATTTCCTCTTCATAGAAAAATCTCTAATTTTTTAACAAAAATATTTTCTAATTTATCTGAAAAAAATTACCCTAATTACCGTAATATAAAAAAACAAGCAGTGTTTTAAATATTACAGCACAGAGAAAATTCTATAACATGCAAAATATTCTTGATATAAAATTGTATAAAAACTGATATCTAACAAAAGGAAAATGTATAATTATGCTAGAAAAAAAAGAAGACTGCGATAGTGGATTTGACAGTCTTGATGAAGCTATCAAAAGAGTTATTGATATAGCAGGTGCTGCAAAAAAACGCTCTTCGCAAATATCAGGGATAGCAACTCACATTCAAACACTTGATGAAAAAATGGGAGGATTACAAGCATCTGACTTAATTATCCTTGCAGGACGCCCTGGTATGGGAAAAACCTCACTGGCTACCAATATTGCCTTTAATATTGCTAATGCTTATAATCGTAATGCCAATATCCAAGAAAATGAAGGGGGTATTGTAGGTTTCTTCTCACTTGAGATGTCATCCGAACAGCTTGCAACCCGTATTATTTCTGAACAAACAGAAGTCTCTTCTTCTGATATTCGGCGTGGTAATATCTCAGATGAACAATTTTCAAAAATTATTCGTGCGGTGAACCAACTACAAAAGGCACCACTTTATATTGATCAAACTGGGGGAATATCAGTTTCACAACTGGCTGCCCGTGCTCGGCGTCTCAAGCAAAAACATGGTTTGGATGTCTTAATTATTGATTATATCCAACTCATGACAAGTGATTTAAAATACACATCTGAATATCGTATTCAAGAAATCACTTCAGAATTAAAAGCATTAGCTAAAGAATTAAATATCCCTATTATTGCTCTTTCACAACTTTCACATCAAGTTGAAAACAGAACAGATAAACGCCCAAAACTTTTAGATTTAGGTGGATTTGGTTCTATTGAGCAAGATGCCGACATCGTTTTATTTGTCTATCGTGAAGAATATTATCTCAAAAATGAAGAACCAAAGTTCGGTAGCCTTGAACATATGAAATGGATAGAGACAATGGACAAAGTTTTTGGAAAAGCTGATGTTATTGTTGCAAAACAACGTCATGGACCGACAGGAATCGTGCCCCTTGCCTTTCAGTCTTCTTTCACACGATTCAGTGACCTGGAAGATATTGATTATCTTCCAGAGAAAATTGGTTAAATTAACATGGCGCGTAATCGTATTCAATTTATCTGTCAAAATTGTGGAACTGTCCATTCTCGTTGGGCGGGAAAATGTAGTGCTTGTGGAGAATGGAATTCCCTTATCGAAGAAACTATAAATGGCGGCATAGGAAGTGGTCCTAAACAGAATGCTCGTAAAGGACGCATTGTCACACTCACATCTCTTTCTGGAAATATCGAAGATACTCCACGTATTCATTCTGGTATTGCTGAACTTGATCGTGTTACCGGTGGGGGCTTTGTCCGTGGATCAGCACTCCTTGTTGGAGGTGATCCGGGTATTGGTAAATCAACATTGCTGACACAAACAGCTGCTGCTTTATCACGCAAAGGATATAATGTCATCTATGTTTCAGGTGAAGAGGCTATTGCGCAAATTTGTCTGCGCGCGCAAAGGCTTGAAGCTAACAATACAGAGGTGAAACTTGCTGCTGAAACCAATGTTGAAGATATTCTGGCAACCTTAAGCGAACATAAAAACCTTGATATGGTGATTATCGATTCAATTCAAACCCTATGGTCAGATACAGCAGATTCATCACCCGGCACTGTCACACAAGTACGTATCGGTGCTCAAGCAATGATCCGCTTTGCCAAAAAAACGGGAACCGCCGTTGTTCTTGTTGGTCATGTTACAAAAGATGGGCAAATTGCTGGTCCTCGAGTTGTTGAACATATGGTTGATGCCGTTCTCTATTTTGAGGGTGAAGGAGGACATCATTATCGCATTCTTAGAACTGTAAAAAATCGCTTCGGACCAACAGATGAAATTGGTGTCTTTGAAATGTCTGATAAAGGATTACGCGAAGTGATAAATCCATCCGAATTGTTTTTAGGAGAACGTAATGAAAAAGCTCCAGGTGCTGCTGTTTTTGCGGGAATGGAAGGGACACGCCCGATACTCGTAGAAATTCAAGCGCTTGTTGCTCCTTCTTCCCTTGGGACACCAAGACGTGCGGTTGTCGGATGGGATGGAAATCGTCTTTCTATGATTCTTGCCGTTTTAGAAGCCCATTGCGGCATTCGTTTTGGACAGCATGATGTCTATCTGAACGTGGCAGGTGGATATCGCATATCAGAACCCGCTGCTGATTTAGCTGTAGCCGCTGCTTTGGTATCCTCTCTTGCCAATATCGCATTGCCAACGGATTATGTATATTTTGGTGAAGTCAGTCTTTCAGGAGCTACCCGCGCTGTTTCACATTCAGCACAGCGCATCAATGAAGCAAAAAAACTCGGCTTTCAAGGAGCATTTCATCCCACAACAACAACCGAAATGATGAAGTCGCTCAATTTTCAACAAAAAACTTTCTCCGACCTTCCGGAACTCGTTGCTACTCTTACCGTAAGTAAAAAATGATCTGCACCATAGATATGATAATATAGAAAAAACTCTATAAAATACAAAAGATCCTTGCTATAAGAACAAAAAATATATTTGCACATAGACTTAGAAGAACACAACTTTATGTATAAGGAACAAACAAATGATCATAACAATCCTTGATGGAATTGTCGTAGTAATCATCCTGTTGTCCGCTTTTCTTGCTATGCTTCGAGGGTTTTCACGTGAAGTGTTATCGTTGATTTCTTGGGCAGTTGCAGCTATTACGACACTGTTTTTATTCAAGCCTGTCTTACCTTTCTTTGAACACTATCTCTCTAATAAAATGATTGCATTGATCACAACATTGGTCACGATTTTTATTATTGTTCTCATTATTACTTCAATTATTACAATGAAGATCTCTGATTTTATTATTGATAGTCGAATTGGTATTCTTGACCGTGCTATTGGTTTTATTTTTGGAGCACTTCGCGGTTTACTTATCATGGTCATCGGTATGTTGCTGATTAATGCACTGATTAAACCCGAGCTTCAAGCGAATTGGTTAAAAAATGCAAAAACAAGGCCTATTTTAGATTCATTGGGACAAAAAGTTTGGGAAATACTCCCAAAAGATATTGGATCTGTTCTCGAAAAGACAGAAAATTTGTTTAAAAACAGCAATAAACATACGTATGAGCAACACTCTCATGAAAAGATAATTTTAGAAAATAGAGAATAGTTTTTCATGAGGAAAGAGAACTAAATGATGTAAAATGTGATATTAATGATTCCTCCATATCACAACTGAAAGAATATGATGATAAAAAGCGATGTTTTCTGTCAAGAATTTTCATTAGATGATGATACCCTTCATGAAGAATGTGGCGTTTTTGGTATTCTTGGGCATGAAGATGCAGCAACATTAACAGCTCTTGGACTCCACGCACTTCAGCATCGTGGGCAAGAAGCGGCTGGTATTGTTTCCTACCATAATAAAATGTTTCATCAAGAAAAGCATTTAGGTCTTGTTGGTGATCACTATACCAATCCTACAACACTTGCACGCTTACCAGGAAATCGCGCTATTGGACATACCCGTTATTCAACAACTGGAGAAGTAGCATTACGCAATGTTCAACCCCTTTTTGCTGAGTTGAAAGCTGGAGGCATTGCTATTGCTCATAATGGTAATCTTACCAATGGTCTTACATTACGCCGTGAACTCATCGCTTCTGGAGCTATCTGTCAATCAACATCAGATTCAGAAGTTTTTCTTCATCTTATTGCCCGCTCACGTTATGAATCGTCCTCTGATCGTTTTGTTGATGCAATTCGGCAAGTAGAAGGTGGATATGCTATGTTAGCGCTCACGCGTACAAAGCTTATTGCTGCACGCGATCCAACAGGGATTAGACCCCTCGTGATGGGGGAACTTGATGGTAAGCCTATTTTTTGTTCTGAAACTTGTGCTCTTGATATTATTGGAGCAAAGTATGTCCGTGATGTTAAAAATGGGGAAATCATCATATGTGAAATACAAAAAAATGGGGAAATTACTAAAAAAATTATAAAACCAAAAAATGAAAAACCAGAAAAACTTTGCTTGTTTGAATATGTTTATTTTGCCCGACCGGACTCGATCGTTGGAGGGCGTAGTGTCTATGCAACACGCAAAAATATGGGAATCCGTTTAGCACAGGAAGCCCCTTGTGAGGGTGATGTTGTGGTTCCTGTTCCTGATGGAGGAACTCCTGCTGCAATTGGCTATGCACAAGAAATTGGAATTCCCTTCGAGCTTGGTATTATTCGTAATCACTATGTTGGTCGCACTTTTATCGAACCAACACAACAAATTCGTGCTTTTGGTGTCAAATTAAAACATTCTGCAAACCGTCCTGTGATTGAAAGAAAACGTGTTATTCTTGTTGATGACTCTATTGTACGTGGAACAACATCTCTTAAAATTGTGCGAATGCTCCGTGATGCAGGAGCAAAAGAAGTTCATATGCGCATTTCTAGCCCTATGATTTTCTATCCCGACTTTTATGGTATTGATACACCTAAAGTTGAAAGCCTTTTAGCAAATCAATATCCAGATTTAAAATCTATGTGTGATTTTATTGGAGCGGATTCATTAGAATTTCTTTCAACGGATGGATTATATCTTGCTGTAGCAGGAGAAAAACGGAATAATGCCGATCCACAATTTACTGACCATTATTTTACTGGATATTATCCTACGCAGCTGGTTGATCAAGAAAACCTCTCCAAAACTCATCAATCATCTGTTCTTAGAACAAGAGATTAATGATGACAAAATTTAGTCTCCATGGGCGTGTTGCACTTGTTACTGGCGCATCAAGAGGAATTGGTTATTATTTGGCACTCGAGCTTGCTACACGCGGCGCTCATATTATTGCTCTTGCACGAACAGTCAGTGGACTTACTGAATTAGATAATCAGATCCAAGAAAAAGGGGCTCATGCAACCCTTGTTCCCCTTGACTTGCATCATATGGAAAACATCGATACTCTTGCTATCTCAATTGCCAAACGCTGGAAAAAACTTGATATTATCGTTGCAAACGCAGGAATCCTTGGAACACTCTCACCAATAGCGCATATAGAAAACACGGTATTTGAAGATGTTTTTCAAATAAATCTTTTCAGCCAATGGCGCTTAATGAAAGCTGTTGAGCCTTTATTACGAGAATCTGATGCTGGACGAGCCATTCTGTTATCCTCAAGCGTTGCGCATGCTGCGCGCCCTTTCTGGGGAGCTTATGCAGCCTCTAAAGCGGCTTTAGAGATGATTGCCCGCTGTTGGGCAGAAGAACTCAAACAAACCCCTATTAAGATTAATTGTGTCAACCCTGGTGCCACACGCACTGCCATGCGCGCTGAAGCTATGCCCGGTGAAGATCCACAAACTCTCCCTTCACCACAAGAGGTTGCAAAAAAGATAGTACATTTGTTATCACCTGATTTAAAAGAAACTGGAAAACTCTTTAATGTCCATAAAAATCGGTTTGTAGATTATCATGTACCTGACTGATCATCATCGGAGAAGTAAATCGTTTGATTCTCTCTTTTTCCTGTGCTTCTCAACAGAAGAATGAAACACTTTATGATTCTTGGATAGCTTTAGCATCAGCCTTTTTCTCTTCTAAAGTAGCACGTTTACTATAAGCGATAAAACTACAGGGGAGAAAAATCATATAGCTAACAGCTGTAATCAATAAAGTTTTCCATGTGTAAGTCGCAAGAAAACCGACATAAATAACAATAACCAACATGCATGGTATAACGATATCGCGCCTTAAATTTTGATCAATTGTTTTTGCATTCCATACTGGTAAACGACTAATCAAAAGAAAAGCAATAATTACAGTATAAAGACTAAAAAATAATGCCCACCCCCAATTGGGGACCAAACCAAGAGCGCCTAAATAGGTAGGCAATAAAAGGAGTAATGCTCCTGCTGGTGCTGGAACACCAACAAAATAACTTTTCTGCCACTTAGGTATATTGGTGTTATCCAACATCACATTAAAACGTGCTAATCGCAAACAACAAGCAACACAATAAACAAGGGCTGCAACCCAACCAATGTGATTTGCTTGATTCAAGATAAAGGAATAAACAATAAGTGCAGGGGTAACACCAAAATTTATAACATCAGCAAGAGAATCCATCTGTGCCCCAAAAGATGAACTACCATCTATTAAACGGGCAATGCGACCATCAGCACCATCTAAAACTGCGGCCAAAAGCACCATTAAAATAGCAGCTTCATAGCGATGTTCAAAAGCCAAACGAATGCTGCTCATCCCTGCACAAATTGCTAAAATAGTAATGATATTGGGAATGACATACCGCATTGATGTAGGTGAACGCCGCCGACTTGCAACATCATCATGCTGCCCCTCAGGATTGAATGAAGAAAATGGCGAAAAATTTTTCATTGTGAGTCCTAATCGTATCTGAAGTCCGTTGTGGCACTCTTATCATCAAAAGAACCCAAAACTGTTTCTCCAGCAATTGCTGTCTGTCCAACTGCAACACGCAATTTCATTTCAGTTGGTATATAAATATCAAGGCGAGAACCAAAACGAATCAATCCAAATCGCTCACCAGTCATAACGGCATCGTTTTCTTTTGACCAACAAACAATCCGGCGTGCAACCATTCCCGCTATTTGTACGATACCGATTTTACCATGTTTGCTATCAATTACCATCCCATTACGCTCATTAAACTGGCTAGCTTTATCAAACTCAGCATTGGTAAATCGACCTGGATGATAAACGATAGACTCTACTGTACCACTGATAGGAATACGATTAATATGGCATGAAAAAATATCCATAAAAATGGAAATACGGATCATTTCATCTTTCCCTAATCCTAATTCTTCAGGTGGAACACATGATTCCACAAATGAAATACGCCCATCGGCAGGCGACATAACCCAATTTGAATTCAAAGGGATCACACGATCTGGATCACGGAAAAAGTATATACACCACACCGTGAGAATGAGACCAAACCAAAACAACGGACTCCATATCCAACCAAGAATGAGCGAAATAACAAAAAACGCTACAATAAAAGGATAACCCTCTTTATGAACCGGTACAAAGCTATTATGGAAAGATTGCAGAATACTCATATAATTTCCTATTCATCGTAAACTTAAACAAGCAACAAATCTTTTTGTTCCTCTTGTATCTTTTTATGTATTTAATCAATCACTCCATATAAAGATATAGATTACATTTTGCCCTATTTATTTTTTACGATTAACAACACTCGTCTCATCTTCTTCACGTATTTTACGTAATTTTTCTTCAGCTTTCGATGCTTCAAGCTGCTTATTCCACATTGAAGCATATAAACCTTTCTTGCGTAAAAGCTCTGTATGCGCCCCATTTTCAATAATACGACCACTTTTAAGAACCAAAATTTCATCAGCATTGATAACAGTAGAAAGACGGTGAGCAATAATCAATGTTGTACGTCCACGGCTTACAATATCCAATGCTTGTTGAATTTCCTGTTCCGTTGCCGTATCAAGAGCCGATGTTGCTTCATCTAGGATAAGAAGTGGGGGGGCTTTTAAAAGTGTCCGTGCAATAGCCACACGTTGTTTTTCACCACCTGATAATTTGAGACCTCGCTCTCCTACCATAGACTGAAAACCTTCCGGTAAAATTTCAATAAATTTTGATATTTGTGCCATTTCAGCAGCTTTGCGCATTTCTTCATCTGTAGCACTTGGACGCCCATAGCAAATATTATAGGCAATTGTATCATTAAATAACACTGTATCTTGTGGGACCATGCCTATCGCTTCACGCAAACTCTTTTGTGTTACGTCACGAATATCCTGCCCGTCAATTGTGATAGAACCCGCGTCAACATCATAAAACCGAAAAAGCAACCGAGAAATAGTTGATTTACCTGCACCAGATGGACCGACAATGGCGACTGTTTTTCCTCCAGGAACTTCAAAATCAATATCTCTGAGAATCTGACGTGTCGAATCATAGGAAAACTTTACCTGATGAAAACGAATGGTCCCATCGCTTATCTCTAACGGTTTAGCATCCGATTTATCAACGATCTCCTTCTGAACATCTAAAAGATCAAACATTGCTTCAATATCCGTTAAACCTTGTCGAATATCACGATAAATTGAACCAATAAAATTCAGTGGAATGGAAAGTTGCATTAAAAGTGCATTAATAAAAACAAAATCACCCAAAGTTTGTGTTTTATAAAAAACTTCATAAGCTGACATCAGCATCATGATCGTCATTCCAATACCAAAGATAAGAGCCTGACCAAAATTAAGCCAGCTTAACGATGTCCAAATCTTTGTTGCGGCTTTTTCATAACCTACCATAGAAGCATCAAATCGATCGGCTTCTAGAGTTTCATTGCCAAAATATTTCACCGTTTCAAAATTCAAAAGAGAATCAACAGCACGCGTATTGGCCTCAGTATCTGCTGTATTCATTTGTTGCCGAATACGAATGCGCCAATCACTCGCCTTAATGGTAAACAAGATATATAATCCAACCGTTGCAACAACGATGAGAAGATAATGCCACCCATAACTTATGTAAAATACAAGTGCTGTTAATATAAACTCTAGAACTGTCGGTACTGTGTTCAGAATTGAAAATCTTACGATCGCTTCAATTCCTTTTGTACCACGCTCAATCACACGAGAAAGCCCACCAGTTCGGCGTTCCAAATGAAATCGCAAGGATAACTCATGCATATGTACAAAGGTTTTATAAGCCAATTGACGAACAGCATATTGACCAACAGTGGCAAAAAGAGAATCGCGTAATTGATTTAATCCAGCCTGCATAATACGTGCGACATTATATGCCAAAACGAGCATGATGGGAATAATCAAACTGGATGGGAACCATTCAGGTAGCTGAAAGCTTGAATCAAGCACATTCGTAGAATATTTAAAGAAATACGGTACAGATATGAGAACGAGCTTAGCCAAAACAAGATAAAATATTGCCCATAGCACACGTATTTTTAGATCACGCCGACCTACTGGCCACATATAGGGCCATAAATTGTAAAGTGTGTGCAGAGTTCTCCCTGTATCTGATGATACAGTTTTTGTCATTTCATTGCGTTTCATAAAGTCCTTACTTCTCTATCATCCACACGAAAAAGGCAAAATACCCCCCGTGGTTGTTTATAGATTTATCTCTTCATTACGCTTCCAATAAGCTATACCTACTCGTTGTTTGAAGTTAGACTGTTTTTGAACAAGGAACAAGAAATAATCCACTATACAATTTATTATTTTGATCTGTATTTTCATACCACTCTGCTGCAAATAAATTTTCAACTTTTACATGTTTTTTTTTCAATTCTGCATGAAGCCACTTTTTTGTTTTACCAATCTCTTTAAGTCCATCATCAATAACTTCACCATTTTCTATTAAAATCGTCGATTTCTTCCCCTCTTCCTTTTTAATGACAGTGAAATCACCATTGGTTTCCAAACGAACAAAAGCGGCTTCATGTAAGTGACACCCTTTAAGACGTAACATCGTAATGAGATCATTAACATTGATCCCTAAGTTCTTAATCTTATCTATTTGGAAAACCCCATCTAAAACTAATGTAATATTCCGCCCCGCGATAAGACGACGAAAAAAAACTGAATAGCGTGCAAAAAAATTAAAAGATGTAATCAAGGTTTGCCAGATGAGTAAAACAAGCAATAATTGAATGCTACTAATATTCTGATTATAAATAACTCCGCCAATAATACCTCCCATAACAAAATTACTGACCAAATCAACTGGTGTCATCTGACTAAGACTCCCCCGTCCTGTTGTTCTTAAAATAAACAAGAAGGCAACAAGACCTACAGCCAGCTTAAGCGCGATATATCCATAATGATATAAAAATTCCATCAAACTTTCCTCCCTTTATTTATGTAAGCTGCTGGAATAGGAAAATTAAAATCGTTTTATTTCCCACACAGTTATGCGCTCACCACTCTGCGGATCCTTACAGTCTTTTAAAAGAATCCCCTCAGCTGCAAGCTCATCACGAATTGTATCCGCTGCTTCCCACTCTTTATTATGGATAAGTCGTAGTCTTTCAGCAATACGTTGATCAATAAATTTTGAATCAAGAAAAGTTTTTTTTATAAATAATGGGCAGTCTATTTCTTTAATCCATTCTTGTCGTAACAGTCCTAATAAATTCATCCCATTAGCAAGAGCCAACGCATTCCCTTCTTTATAAAACTTTCGCAAAAGAGTCAGTGCTTTTGGAGTATTAAGATCATCACTGAGTGCATCTATCAAAGTATCATTAATTGCTTCATTGTTTTCCATCTCACTTTTTTTGCTGCGAAGCAATTCATACCAACGATACAGTTCGCTGCTCGATTGTATTAAACGCTGCGCTGTCCAATTTAATGGTTCACGATAATGCGTTTGCAACATCGAAAAACGCGCAGACAAACCAGCCCAATTTTTCTTCATTTCATCGGTTAAAATACCATTAAACTCCCAAAAGTTATTCTCTAAAACAGAACGAATAGTTATGAAATTGCCAAAGCTTTTCGACATCTTTTTTCCTTCAACTTGTAAAAAACCATTATGCATCCAAAAATTTGCCATTCGCTCCGTCCCAAAAGCTGAACAACTTTGTGCAATCTCGTTTTCATGATGAGGAAAAATTAAATCAAGTCCACCACCATGGATATCAAAAACATTCGCGGTTGGATCATCACAAGTTAAACCACCGCCATAGGGCGCTAATAACTTTGCCATTGACATCGCAGAACATTCAATATGCCAACCTGGACGACCTAAAACAGGAATTCCGGCCGGCGATTCCCAACCTGGCTCCCCTTCCACAGAAGGTTTCCATAAAACAAAATCCATCTCTTCCCTTTTATAAGCAGCAACATCAATACGCGCCCCCGCCCTCATTTCATCTAAAGAACGATTTGCAAATGCCCCATAGTGGGGAGGATTTTTTATGCTACTTACAGAAAATAATATATGATTTTCCGCTTTATAAGCGTGCCCCTTTTCAAGCAATCTTTTAATTAAAGAGCGCATTTCCTCTAAATGCTCGGTTGCGCGCGGCTGACTGGTTGGTAATAGACAACCAAGTGCTATTGTATCTTGTTGAAACTGGAAATATGTACGTTCTGTTAATTGACGAATGGCGTCATTCAATGACAAGTTTGGATATTCAAAAGCTGCTCGTGCATTAATTTTATCATCAACATCTGTAATATTACGCGCATATAGAACATGCTCATTGCCATAAACATGACGCAATAAACGAAATAAAATATCAAAAACAATGACAGGGCGTGCATTTCCTATATGCGCATAATCATAAACTGTCGGACCACAAACATAAAGACGTACTCTTGTCGGATCTATTGGTGTAAAATTTTCTTTTTTACGTGTCAGCGTATTATAAAATCGCAACTCTCTCATTATTGACTCCATGGACGATACTATGCACCGCTCCTTTTAGATGTATCTTATCTCAACTTATCGTATTACGCGGTTTAGGCTCAAAACTTTTATCTTATAGTAAATTCTTCTTACCATTTTCCCACTAGTATTCACGGCTGTATTCATCATTTATCATAAAAACAATCTATTTTATTTGATTGAACAAAAGCATTCTATCATTAGAGATGCTTTTCCTCCTTAAAGAAAACGAGCTTAGAAAAAGTTCTATAGGCAATACAATATAAATCTATGTGAAAAATAGATAGCTTTCAGGAAGCAAATCTTAAATTTTTAACCACACAAAGCTTCGTCAGTATTTTCAATATTCCACAATGGGTTCCTTACTGCCTCTTACGCCCTATATTTTATAATCAATAATTGAGAATAATGTAGCAATTAACTCTATTTTTTTACACAGTTCTCATGACAAAATTATTTCATCTGTACAGAGTTTTATTCAAAGAAAGCAATAAAAATAATGCGTAATAGATTGATGAACATCATTATTTTAATATTTCTTGTCATTTCAATGCCAACCTTTGCGCAACAATCTCCACCTTATGAAAGAAAATTACTCCGACTAGCAGAAATTTTAGGATCATTGCATTCTCTCCAAAATCTTTGCGATCCTCCAACAAACCAATGGTATGATTATATGAATGCACTGATTGAAGCAGAACACCCCATTCCACAAAGACGTGCTTATTTTTATGAAGCGTTTAATGAAGCGTATCGTGCTTTCTCAGAAAATTATCATCATTGTACACAAGCAGCCATTGAAGCCAATCAAAGATACATTGAGGAAGGAAGAATTTTATCTGAAAACCTCCTCATGCATTATAAATAATTAATCTATACAAAAAGTATCTCTCTCAATTTTAGCGATATCAATGATATTCCTCTCACAAATGCGGAGAGCAATAAACCAGCTCTGAAAATAGAGAGACTTTTAAAAAATAATGTCTCGATACGCTTTTATTCGTATGAGCGCCTTCTTCCCATACAAAATCGTTCTTTGGCTTCCTCCCCACACCTCAAAGGATGAAGATTGTTAACTAAATTTTTTCTGTAAATAATCTAGGTTCTTGTTGAACAAGATTCCTCTTGGCTTCCCACTCATGTAATTTGCTTCATAGTTTCTACAAATAAGCCTAAGAATATTCACCACGCATAAAAAAATACTTATGTGCCAAAGAGGCTGACATACCCTATATCATCACTCTAAAAGATGATATTTTACGACACACTTTTTAATCTGTTTACACCAAATTTTCCATAAATTTAACAGGCTCTCCTTGTGAAGGTGTGACAATTTCACCTTCCCACATAACGCGCATACCACGGATAATAGTCCCAACAGGCCAACCTTTAACTTTTTGACCATCATAAGGTGTCCAACCGGCACGCGAACCAATTAAGCTATTCGTAATAATTTCTTCTCTCTTAAGATCAACAATGGTTAAATCAGCATCATACCCAACAGCAATGCGCCCTTTACAGCTTATACCAAAAATACGACTAGGGCCATGTGAAGTGAGATCAACAAAACGTTCAAGAGATATTTTTCCTTCATTCACATGTGTCAACATAATTGCTGCTGTTGTTTGCACCCCTGTCATTCCTGAAGGTGAAGAGGGATAAGGTTGAAGTTTTTCTTCAAGGGTATGAGGCGCATGATCTGAGCCTAAAACATCAATAATTCCTTGTTGAACACCATACCAAAGAGCTTCACGGTGGCGCAATTCACGAATAGGCGGATTCATCTGAATTAATGTACCAAACTTCTTATAATCATCAGCCGTGAGAGTCAAATGATGTTGTGTCACTTCAATTGTTGCAACATCCTTATGTTTTTTTAGAAAATCAATTTCTTCTTCTGTCGAAAGATGTAACACATGAATCCGTGCTTTCGTCTCATGGGCAATTTTTACCAAACGCTGCGTACATTTTAATGCCGCAATTTCATCACGCCAAATCGGATGTGATGATGCATCCCCTTCAATACGCAATATTTTACGCTCTTGAAGCCTCGCCTCATCTTCAGAATGAAAAGCTGCACGACGGCGTGTATTCTTCAAAATAAGGCGTACACTTTCATCATCATCAACCAAAAGATCACCGGTAGAGGACCCCATAAAGACTTTAATTCCAGCCGCACCAGGAAGTCTTTCTAACTCAGAGAGTTCATGGGCATTTTCACGCGTTCCTCCAACCCAAAATGCAAAATCACAATGCATTCGATGAAATCCGCGCTTAACCTTATCGCTTAATGTTTCTTCTGATGTTGTCAACGGATTGGTATTAGGCATTTCAAAAACCGCCGTAACACCCCCTAACACAGCAGAATACGAGCCACTTTCCAAATCCTCCTTATATTCATTTCCTGGCTCCCGAAAATGCACTTGGCTATCAATAATTCCTGGTAAAATATGAAGCCCCGTACAATCAATGACCTCATTAGCCGATGCACATGTAAGGTTGCCTATTTCAGCAATACGACCATTTGTAATACCAATATCACGCTTGCTTCTTCCATCATGATTCACAAGTGTTGCACCTTTAAAAATTGTATCAAATGTTTTAAACATAGCCACGCTCCTTACATATTGCTCACTTATCGATTATGTAACTTTGAGCAGAAAGGCAAGAACCATGATTGAAAAACAAAATGCCATTTGCTTAAAAAACCGCGGGCTTATTCAAATTACAGGCGAAGAAGCAACAGATTTTCTACAATCCCTGATCACGACAGATGTAAAAAAAATCAGCCCACAGGAACTTTTCCCTGGAGCCCTTTTATCCCCACAAGGAAAGGTTCTTGCTGATTTTCTTATCGGAAAAAAAGAAAATGGTTACCTGATTGATATCAGAATGCCTTTAGCTGATACGCTTCACCAACGTCTGTTGCTCTATAAGCTGCGTAAAAAAGTAGAAATTACACAACCATTACAAAAGCTTGTTACGGTTTCTTTGAATAATGAATCAGATTCTTTAAATTTTGATTCAAGTTTTGTTGATAAACGCTTCCCACAACAAGAAAAAATAATACGAATCTATGGCAAAAAACCTTTTTTGACTTCAGAATATCATGACACATGGAATCAATTGCGTATCCGTTATGCAATTGCGGAAAGTGATCAAGACTATGAAGTTGGTAAAGTCTTTCCTCATGATATTAATTACGATCAAATCAATGGACTCTCATTCAATAAAGGATGTTATATTGGACAAGAAATTGTTTCACGAATGCACCATCGCCGTGCAGCACGTCGCCGTATTTTTATTGTAAAAGGCCAGTGTGAATTAACCCCTCAATCTAGCATTGAAGCAGGAACAAAAGTGCTTGGCTACTTGGGAACGTGTGTAGAAAATGAGGCTCTCGCTTTAATGCGTATTGACCACGTCAAAGATGCTATGGATCATAACATCCCCTTTACTATAAAAAACATTCCTGTCACTATAAGCATTGCTGAAAATATGAATTTTACCTTTCCTGAAAATACTATAGAAAATACGCATGGCTAAAGCTGAATTATTAAAAAATGGAGAAGCCCGCGCTTGGCAAAGAATGCTCTCTGGAAGGCGACTTGATCTTCTCAACCCTTCTCCTTTTGATGTTGAAATTGAAGATATTGCCCATGGACTTTCTCGCGTGGCACGTTGGAACGGTCAAACACGAGGGGAGCATGCCTATTCTGTTGCACAACATTCACTTTTGGTTGAACAAATATTTCAAAAACTTTTTCCACAATCGGGAAGCAACGAATGTCTTTATGCTCTTCTTCATGATGCTCCAGAATATGTCATCGGCGATATGATTTCCCCCTTTAAAGCTGTCATAGGAAAACAATATGAACGCATTGAAAAGGGCATCCAAGATGCTATCCACATGCGCTTTTCTCTTCCCGTTGATCTTTCTCAAAAACTTTTAAAAAAAATCAAACAAGCCGACCGTATCGCTGCATATAATGAAGCGATTACGCTTGCTGGATTTAGTAGAGAAGAAGCCCTTCGCTATTTTGGCTCTCCCAATAATATTTTACCCGATGATCTTAATTTATACCCCTACTCTACCCAACAAATTGAAAACGCATTTTTAACTCGCTTCAATGCCTTGGATGCCCAAAGATTATAGACTCTTCGCATTGTTCCTTCCCTATCATTAAAGACTCATCACACTGATTTATAATAATAATTCATTGTTTTTTCATGTTGAATGAGAGCCACTAATATCGTAAGATTCACTCATTTCAAATCTGTTTATATTGAATCAATCAAAACCATTCTCTTGTACGTCATAAGTGGGACCGGCATATGGGTAAAAACTTTTAAAGAAAGAATTTGAAATGTCTCTTATGAAGCGTAAAGATGGGGGCGCTCTATAAATTGTACACTTCACAGGGGCTTTACCGCTATACCATTCACAAGCGCCGTCGCGAAATAGGATTGAGTCCCCAAGAAAGCTTTCTTTAAAAAAGCACATGACTTAGCAACCCAATGGCGTTCTGTTTTGCATGAGAGGAGTGACTCCATTAAAGAAATCGAAAAAATCACAGCTCAAATTGCATACAAAATATATGAAATAATACACTTTCATTATCAAAATAACAAATGTTCCCTTATCAAACTTTTCATCTTAAACTGAAGTTTATTTTAGTTTATAAACTTCATTATCCGCTGGGAAAGCACGAGATGTGACATCCTCTGCATAATTCTTTATTGCAGTTTCCATGGCTTGTTCAAGGTCTCCATAACGGCGTACAAATTTTGGCACATGAACACCATAGCCCAACATATCTTCCATAACCAATACTTGTCCATCGCATTGATTGGATGCACCAATACCGATCGTAGGGATAGAAAGCTTTTCTGTCAGTTTTACTGCTAAAGGTTCGACAATCCCTTCTAAAACAATAGCAAAAGCACCGGCCTCCTCAATTGCAGCCCCATCGGCTTCAATTCTTTGCCAATCACTCTGTTTTCGTCCTTGTGTTTTGAAACCACCAAAACGATTCACCGCCTGGGGTGTAAGACCGATGTGTCCCATCACTGGAATGCCACGTTTACACAAAAAATCAATTGTTTCCGCTATATAAACACCACCTTCAAGCTTAACTGC
>NZ_JBHIMK010000079.1:0-8043 GCF_042194085.1 Bartonella sp. MU70NMGDW | reverse complement strand
ATTAGCAAAGGCCTAAGTTCAAATGCGGGAATTTAAAAAAATTGGGATTATCTTACCATTTCTCTTTCTCAGTGGCTGTGTGTCTTCACCAAACACACTGAAGTCACTCCCAAAATGTGATGGATATTCTAAACGTCCACTCAACAGATCAATGTGGAATTGGGAAGGGAAAAAACCCACGCCCACACCCATTATCATCAGTAACAACACACCTTCACCCCTAAAAGAAGAGAAGCTGGAAATGCTTCTGGCACAAAAATTAACGGATGAAGAAATCAAATCTTACAAAAATTGCGGGCAAAAAGCATGAAAGAAAAAGACATAGAACAATACATTGCTGAAGCACGCTCGTTCGATCAAGATCGCATGCTCGCCTCACGCCGCACCACCCGCGCCTCGCTTGCCATTGCCGGCATCGCGGTTGCTGTTGCAATAATGTCTTCTCTCGCGGTCATCACCCTCACACCCCTTAAAACCGTGGAACCTTTTGTCATCCGTGTGGACAACTCAACCGGCATTGTTGAAGTTGTGGAAGCCTTAAAAGAAGGTCCCACCAATGTCGACGAAGCAATCACACGCTACTTTGCTGCAAAATATGTCCGCTCCCGTGAAGGCTTCACCACAGAAGAAACACAACACAACTTCCAAACCGTCTCCCTCCTCTCTTCTTCTGAAGAACAGGAAAGATTTGCCAGCTGGTATGGAGCAAGAAATCCCCAAAGTCCTCAAATTCTCTATAAACACGCCGCCGTTACAATAACAATAAAATCAATCTCCTTTATCAATGACGATGTCGCCCAAGTGCGTTACTACAAAACCATTCACGACAAAGACAACAACAAAGAATTCATCACCCACTGGGTTGCAACACTTACCTTTGAATACATCAATGCCCCTATCTCTGTCCAAAACCGTTTGATAAATCCTCTAGGGTTTATTGTTAATGAATATAGAACCGATCCGGAAGTGGTCAACTGATCATGACAAAAAAAATTCTTTTTCTCATTCTTAACATCGCTATTACCCTCTCTCCTATACCGATAAGCCATGCCAGTATTTTTCCCACTCGTGCGCCAAGCGATAGCCGCATTCGCTTTATCAACTATGATGCCTATAATGTCACAAAAATTATTGGCTCCATACGCTCATCGGTACAAATAGAATTTTCTCCCAATGAAGAAATTGCCCATGTGGCAATTGGCAACAGCGTTGCATGGGAAGTCGCCCCCGCTGGCAATATTCTTTTCCTCAAAGCGCGGGAAGTCCAACCCATTACCAATCTCCAAGTCGTCACCACAAAGCTTGATGGCTCAAAGCGCTCCTATCAATTTGAACTGATGGTCAAAGATGGAGAAATTTCATCTGGACAAGAAACATATTTCCTTGTGAAATTTCGCTACCCACAAGAAGAAGCAGAACAAAGAAGACTCGCAGCCCTTATGCGACAAGAAAAACAACAAGCCCAGCGTATCGATAATGTCTTCAACGCTTCTGAAACCTACGGACCACGCAATTGGGCTTACACCGCTCAAGGATCGAGCGTGCTCGAACCCTCCTCCGTTTATGACAATGGCAAAACCACAACATTTACATTCCCAGACAACCAAGAAATCCCTGCCATTTACATTGTCAGCAATGACGGTACAGAATCGCTGGTTCCCAAAACCACAAGAGGCAACATGGTGATTGTCCATGCCATTAGCGCACGCTTCACCCTAAGACAGGGAAAAAACGTCCTATGCGTCTTTAACGAAGCCTATCAACCAAAAGGCACCAATCCAAATACCGGAACAACCTCACCATCTGTTGAACGTAAAGTTGCATCAGATCTTTAAATAAGCGGGAATTGAAGGGGACAACACATGAGTGATAAACCAATCATCGAAGATCGCGGATCTATTGGGGATGGCAAAAACAATAGCGCCAAAACCGCCGGCAAAAAAATAGTTGTCGCAATCGCCTGTATAGGAATCTGCGGCTATGTGCTCTGGAACATCTTATCCACCCCCACAGAACAAAAAGACACCGCAAAAGCTCATAAAAAACAAGCACAAAACTTTCACAATTCCCTCGCCCCTCTAGAGCTCGCGCCCTCTGACCCGCGCGCCAACATAGCACCAATAACCTTACCACCCCCACAACCACTCGCACAAGAACCCAAAAAAGATGACCCACTACTTGATGCCGCAAGACGCGCCCCTGTTCTCGCTTTTGCCAAAGGCTCTAAATCGCAATTAAAAGACATCGTCAACACCACTCTCAACCCCCTTGAAAAATTCCATGCCCTTGAAAATCTCGCGAATGCGCAAAATTCTCCTGCCCTTCAAAACACACAAAATTTTGCAACCCTCTTAAAACCCACCACAACAGAAGAAACAAAAGCAAAACTCATCGGCAATAGAAACTTTATCATCGCCATGGGAACCTCTATCCCCTGTATCTTAGAAACGGCATTAAACAGCGACCAACCAGGCTTTGCAAGCTGCATCATCAACCGTGATATCCTCTCTGACAATGGGCGCGTTGTTTTGCTTGATAAAGGAACCCAAGTCGTTGGAGAATACCGCGGTGGAATAAAACAAGGTCAATCTCGCCTCTTTGTGCTCTGGACAAGAGCAAAAACCCCAACCGGCGTTATCATTCCCCTTGCCTCACCCGCAACCGACAGTTTAGGCAGAGCCGGTTTTGATGGCAACATCAACACCCATTGGTGGGAACGCTTTGGCTCTTCCCTTTTACTCACCGTTATTGATGGTGCCACAACCGCCCTAACAAATAAAACAAAAAACAATTCCAACGCAGGTGCCAACAACTCTGGAGGCGGTGGTTTTGAAGGCGCAAACAACACTGGAAAAGAAGCCGCCAATATTGCCCTTGAAAATCAAATCAACATCCCCCCTACCCTAGAAAAATTTCAAGGCGAACTCGTCAACATCTTTGTAGCAAGAGATCTCGATTTTTCATCTGTCTATAAACTAGTCGTAAAGAGCAAAAGAAACCGCTCTACTACCAGCTATTCCTTTTTTCATTAAGCCAATAAAGTCACATTATGCCCTCAGCAAAAAATGCAGAACGCGCCTCTATCGTTTTAACAAAATTAAAGATCTTAGATGACTTCCTTAATGATGAAAATTTATTTGAAATTGTCATCAATCGCCCCGGCGAAGTAATCGTTGAGGGTCCCAATGGTTGGCAAACCCACATCGTAAAAGAACTAACCTACAGCGAACTAGAAGGGATTGCAAAAGTTGTTGCTGCCTACACAACACAAAAAATCAGTGTAGAAAACCCCGTTCTCTCCGCAACACTGCCAAACAACGAACGCATACAAATTGTTATGCCTCCAGCAGTTGCTGCCAATACCATTAGCATGACCATTCGTAAACCTTCATCACGCACTTTTTCTCTTGAAAGTTTACATGAAAACAATCTGTTTTCTGTTGCCCAAAACACCAGTTTCACACCCACACAACAAATGACAGAACGGTTATCCGAACTCTCTGATACAGACAAAGAGCTAACAGATCTCTTTATCGCTAAAGATTTTTGCACCTTTTTAGAACGCGCCGTTATTACACAACAAAATATCTTAATATCGGGCAAAACCGGTTCTGGTAAAACAACCCTCTCCAAAGCTTTAATTGCAAAAATCCCTGACTATGAACGAATTCTCACCATTGAAGACACGCCAGAACTTGTCGTTCCGCACGCCAACAAAGTCCAACTTTTTTATTCAAAAGATAACCAAGGCTTAGCAAAAGCAGGCGCAAAAGAACTGCTTGAATCAGGCTTACGCATGCGCCCCGACAGAATCCTTCTACAAGAGCTGCGTGATGGTACAGCCTTTTACTACATCCGTAATGTCAACTCTGGTCACCCAGGCTCCATTACAACCGTCCACGCCTCAACAGCACTTGCAGCCTTCGAACAAATGACCCTTCTTGTCAAAGAAAGTGACGGTGGTGGTAATTTAGCACGCGATGATATCCGCGGCTTATTAATCTCGATGATTGATGTCATCATCCAATGTAAACGCCTCGAAGGAAAATTTCGTGTAACAGAAATCTATTACGACCCCTTCAAACGCCGTGATGCTTTCTAAAAAAACGCGACCCTCACACCCCTTTTATACCAATAGAGCTTTCTTAAAAACACGATTATAAGCCGCGGATATCATCGCGTGCTAAATTACCACCATAGCTTCAAGTTCATTTTCAATGAATTGAAAGCAAAAAACAAAAAGAAGTAAAAATATCATCCCCATTCCCAATCACGCATGCGCCCCACAAAAAAACCAAAACGTGCCGAAAATGATATCTATAACCCAATATTTTTTCTGATTTTTTTGACATCAACATTTGCAGGAATATAGATACCAAATTTCGTATCCACTTCACCTTTAGCTTCAGACAAAAGCTTCACAAACACCTTTTAATATAAGAGGTCCTGCTTTATTTGCCTTATCCATTATTATTCTTTTCGATATTCATCGAGAAGCGCAGTTAAATTTTTCTTCCACGCATTCCTCTCTGATTTTATCAAATTGCCTCAAGATAATTGACTGTACACATCTTCGATCAACACCGAAATATTTTGACCACCAAAAAAGGGTATAACCCTATATCTCCCACTTTTACCCCTTATGCTTTAAAACCTAACTTTCCTTGGCTTCCCCCTCCCGTACCTTCCATAAAATCACCAGCATCTGGATGAGTAGCAATAAAAGAAACAATATCAAATAATTCTTCAAGCGATATGCCTTCTTCTTTTGCAGAAATTCAATAAGCTGCCGTTTCAATCACGGTTTGCATACATCATTCAATATACGGAAAACACCCATAACGATAATGATGTAAATTAAAAGCTACTTTGAAGTGAATGATCAAAAATATCAAATATCCAAATGATGAAACAAATCTTACCTATCTTTAGCAATACATATCTCTTAACCCTTATCACTTTTCTCAAAAGTTTTAAGCGTTTCCAAATTAGGAATATACATATCAAATGGCAATCCCTTTTCATAAACAACTTTTGTCAAAGCAATACGGATGAAATCAGACACCGTAAGTCCTAAATTTGCTAATATTTCACCGGATTTTTTTAACGCCCTATCTATGCAGGCACGTACAACATCTTTTGTCACACCCATATTAAACCTCTTTTGCCATATGGCTTAATAGGGCTTATACAGCATAAGGCTTTATCCTTGCCCTCACCGTATCATATCTATTGATCTTGCACGCGCTATTGCGTTGATTTTCTCCTATTGTCTCTGTTGCAAAAATTTAACCGACATTTGAAACTCTTTTATGCAATCTTTATCATGAGACTGTTCTTTGGGGACCACTTTTGATAAATCAAAACCATATTTATGAATGGCATCATGTCCAAAACGTTTATCTAAAGCACTTTGTAGCTTTAAAAACTCTTGATTGATCTGCTCTGGTATCTTTGAATAACTATCACGACCAGCTTCAACATTTTTCATAAAAGTCACTGCTTCTTGTGAAAGTGAGGGGACTTCAACTTTCAATCGCTCACGCTCCCGTGTAAGCCTATTTATATGTCTCTCATAAGAATTCTTATAAAAGGATTGAAGCTTTTCAATAGAAGAAAGTGTACGAGGAACATTGTAAAGCGCTTCTTTTCGTTCTTTTCCTGTAGCCTTCAATTTATCGATAAAACGATCTGATCCACGCAGTTCTCCTGCTCTATCAGGTTCCCTTTCCAAAATATCAGATAATTTATCGCCTTTACCTGCTAAAATTGTTTGCTCAATCCTAAGCGCAGCCTCTTGTGGATCTCTATAAATAAATGCTAAACGACTGTTTAACTCCTTAAACATATTAACATAAGATTTTTCATTCCTAAGAGCACTTAGCACCTTCTGTTCTAGATTAGAGTTATCCGTATAAGCAGCAAGGTATGGAGCTTTTTCTGTTGCTTTTAACGTAGCATTAACATCCCTTTGCGATTGCTCAACTTCAAGTTCTTCTTTTTGAAGTCTGCTAAAAGCTGTCTTTTCTCTATCCCAAAGGGTTTCAATCTTCTCTTTTTGTTGTTCCAAGCACTCTTTATTAAGATCAATGCAAAAAGCAATATTTTTGCCAATACCTTGAGAAACATCATCCCTTTTATTTTCTGTAAACTTGGTAAGGTTCTTATAGATGAGTGCAGACAGATATTCTGAATTACCAAAATGTGCTTCAATTGACGCACGTGTCATTTCTTGTCGCTCAATACCCTTCCAGTTGATACGATAACCAGCTTCACAAGCAAGTTGCACCATAAATTCGCGCTGAGTGCGCCCATTCCCCTCTCGAAACGGATGCAACGCATTCAACTCGCCCATGTAATACCCAGCCCTTTGGCTAAAGTCATAAGCGCCAAGACCACGCAGATATTGTTCTTTTGCAAGCTTTTGTGTAATCTTCGGTGCATAACGTTCAATCTGATTATAACTAGCAAACATACTATTGCCTTTGGCAATATCCACTAAACGAACTTGTCCCGCCCATTCATATATGTCACCAAACAGTCTTCTATGAATCTCTTTCATGTAATTCAGATCAAACTTACCACCAATAGGAGTATGTACAAATTCGAAAGATTTTACATAAGAAATCGTAGATTCTACACGCTGCAGTGTGGCTTTGTCTTTAATACCAAGCCGATTATACATCACACCAGTTTCATGATCAGTATAAGGATCACCGCTCCCCTTATACTTCCCCACGTTTTACCCGCTCCATATAATCTTTGATGATATCACTTGTTTCAAGCTCTCCAATAATAACACGTTCCATTTGCTCAACGACTTTTGGATCTGGCTCTAATCCCTCTAAACGTTGGCTTGCCAATGCATTTTCAGCATAAAAGCGACGTCGCTTAATTTCCTCTTCACTCAACATATAAAACCTTCCTTTGCTTATATTTATTATAGCCAAGCAGACTATAGAAACAAGATTTTATTGCCTTATCTTACCGTGTCACATCTTTTGCCTTTATCCGCACTATCGCGTTATTTTGCTCTTCCACATGTCTTTGTTGCAAAAATTTAACAACCATTTGAAACTCTTTTATGCGTTCTTTATCATGAGACTGTTGTTAAAAAATTGCTTTTGATAAATCATAGTTTGTTTGCATAGCAAGCCAAGCACGTGCTGTGCTTACACCAGACATTTCAAGCCTAATAGCAAGATTAGCACTCATAGCGGCTTTTCCATTTAAAACTCTAGAAAGTGCTACACGAGATATACCAAGCCACTCTGCTGCTTCATTAACGGATAAACCAAGCTCTTTGATCACATCTTCACGCAATAACTCACCGGGATGTGAAGGATTCTTCATCATTGTTTAGATCTCCTTTTTAATGATAATTTAGATAATCAACCATTTCGACATCTATGCTATCAAAGCGAAATATTACACGACAATTTCCATTTACAGTAATTGACCAATAATCCTTGAAATCGCCTTTTAGCAGATGTAATCAAAAAGACGGATAACTCAAATCTTTTGGCGATACATCTACTTCAAGAGCACCTAGAATACGCTTTAATTTTTGAGCATGGGCGGTTCTAACCCCTTTAGTCGTACCAGTATTACAAAAAGCTTCAATCCTTTTATGTTTAAATCCTAAGATCATAAATTAATATAGCGTATAACACTACAAGATACAAAAAACGTTCATTATTTTATATCACACGTTTTTTTACTTTATAAACATTAGAACTGTCGTGAAAAAATTGCTCATTCTCATCTCTCTCATTATTCTACTCATTATTAGAAAAGTATAAGTTCATAATTAGGAGGAGCTAAACGTAATAGGAGCGCATCATATCCCCAATTGGCAGCTGCACTTAGAAACATAACGACGATATAACCAATAGCCATTGCTGTTTGATGTTCATAAGGATCTGCCCCCGCTGTATATCCAGTAAAAAGAATGAATAAGACTAATAAATCCCCCCTGCTATAAACTCTGTTAAAATAATAACTGGTTTACGAATAAGTAAAAGAAAAAGGAAAATCAAAAAA
>NZ_JBHIMK010000078.1:0-8415 GCF_042194085.1 Bartonella sp. MU70NMGDW | reverse complement strand
TGCAGGAGAATGAACATTAAACTCGACCAAATGAGGTGCATAAATTGGTGCACCAGCTGTCAAACGCCCCGTCGATACAGAAACCCCATGTAAAGGCCAAGAAAATTGAAAATTGTCGCAAACAACACCGATACGTAAAGGATAACCATCCTTGCGCACATTCTCACATACCGCCGCCATATTATAGGAAGACGCTTTTGCAAATATATCAGAAACTTGCTCTTCTATTTTACGTGAAAAAAAAACCAGAGTGCGCTATAAATAAATATCAGAGCAAGACAAAGGAGCCCACAAATTAAATAGCTCAAAGAAAATCTCTTTTGTGATGACGGTATTTGAAAGGATTTAGACAACATTAAAACTTTCTTTATCTCTTAACTTCCTCCCCACCCTAAAAAGGACAAAGATTCTTAACCACAGTCAGTTTATAAACAATCCAACTTCTTAATCGACCGGATTTTATCTACTGATCACTTCAAGGAGTTCCTATACATCGTTCTAAAGTACAGTATCTCATAAGTCCACCCACCAAGATCTTTTTAAGAAAATCCATTACACTTTCTAACAAAAAATACCTCATGTGTAAAGTTTTACATGAGTTTTCTATCTCTGCCTTAAACGATACTGTTTTACAGCACAACAAGAACGATAATAAATAGTGTTTCTAACACTCACACAAATGCGGTCGGTACACAAAAAATCTGGTGTAATGCACCTTCAAACCATTGGCTTAAAGCTTGATCATAAATTAAACGACCTTTCAAATGTGCACAAGCAGGTTGAGCACCTTTTTCAGTCAATTTATGTGCCGAACGCACGACTAACCGTCGCATCATAGCACGTGTAAACTCAGCATGAAATTGCAAACCCCATGCATTGTTTCCATAACGAAAAGCTTGTGTAGGATATGTATGCCCTGTTGCCAAAAGCATTGCCTCTTTCGGTAAATCATAAATACCTTCATCATGAAAATGATAGACCATTTCTGGCCAATTCATCAATTCCTTCCCTTGAGGGGTTGCTTCTAGTGGATACCAGCCGACTTCAACAGTCCCATCACTTCTTGTACCAACGCGCCCCCCTAGATTTCGCGCTAACATTTGCGCTCCAAGACAAATACCCAAAAAAGGCTTATTTTCCTTCAGTGATAACGAAATCCAATCAATTTCCTCACCAATATAGGCTTCGCTGTCATTCACACTCATCGGCCCCCCTAAAATAACAACACCGGCATAATGCTCTAATGTATCAGGGAGTTTTTGTCCAAAAATAGGACGATAAATATCAAGAACAAAACCATTTTGTTGTAAAAATTTTCCTAAACGACCAGTATAGGTAGACCGCCGATGAATAACAACAGCAATCCTTGGTTTGTTATTTTTTTGTTTTTTATCAAGACATCTCTGATGTAAAAACATTTTTTAACCAATCACCTCTGCAACCAAGCAAAACTTCATTTTTAAAGCATAAGAGAATAATTTTATTGGACAAGACTAACGATATTTTTTCTTCTAGGTCAATTGTTTCTTCTGAGAAAACATTCGTATTATCACATTGGTGCAATTTAAAATAAACGAAATTTTTTCCTCGATAAAAATGTTTCTTCTTCTGTTTTCACCCCTGGATCATCAACATTTAAGTGAGTTTGACTGAACATTTTTACATCTTGTTCTTTTATATCTTGTTTCTCCACCTGCACATTATGCAAAAGAGAATCGTCTATAGGTGTTAATTTTTCAAGCTTCTTATCTTCAACACCATCACTTTTTCCCATAACATACTCTTTGTCTTGCTTTTTCGGCACAATATTGTCCGCCTCTAATGTGAGAGAAGGCATACAGGGAGGCGCCTTCCATTCAAAACAGCCCAAACGTCCACTGATTGGAGAAACCGCTGACCAAGAAGAAAAAATGGACCCATCACACATCCATACTGGATCACGTTCAGCACGAAGTGCTAAAGAAAGCCATTGACGCACAGCACCTTGATTGTTTCCCTGTGCCTCTTCAATATCTGCCAACAATAAATAAACACTTTCCCGTGGATGATACTGTAATGCTTTTTTTGCCTGCTCTCTCGCTAATGCTGTTTCACCAGCATCTAAAGCTGCTTTAGCAATAAGGAAAGCCGATTCAAATGCATCTTTATTATAAGAAGCAAGTGTCTTAGCCCTTTTTAATCGCCCAATGGCTCCTTCTTCTCTTTCAAGATAAAGCGTCCCCAAATCAGGATGAGGATTCTTTTGCCAAGCCGCTATAATCATTTTATCCGCTTTACGCGTTTCATTTAACTTATAAAGAATATCAGCAGCAATAACTATTACTGGAACAAAATCAGGCGCCAATTTATGGGCTTTCAAAATGGCTTCACGTGCTTGTACAGGATGTGTATCAAACAAAGAAAGTGCCTGCCCACTTAATAGTAAAACCTGTATATGCTGCCGCTCTGGAGTCGCGCGAACAGAACGCGGGAGAGCTTTTTGCGTTCTCTCAAAAATAGTAAGTGCCTTATCCCATTTACCCTCAGTACTTAACCGATCAAGCACCGCCTGATGCGCCCATAAAAGTGCTGGCGATAAAGTCAGTGCCTCTTCGGCATATTGTTGCGCTGCCTCATAAGCTTTACTCTTCATCGCTTCACGAAACAAACCATAAAGTCCAACCAATTTTGTCGAATCTTCCTTTCTCATCTCCTCATAAAGACCGATGGCGCGAACAGAGTTATTTTGTAAAGACAAGGTTTGCGCTTGTAAGAATTTTACCAATGGCTCTTGTTTTCCTGCAAGATATTTAGCAACCCGTGCTTCCATTTTTTGCGCAACCATACTATCACCAGCAAAAGTTGCAAGAATCCCCTTTGAAAGAGCTTCATAACCACGCTTTTGATGGCGTTTATAAAAATAATTGGAAAGAGCACTCGGTATGGAAAAAAAGAAAGACAATAACCACCATAAAAGCACCAGCGTTACAAAAAACAAAATAAGCACACTTAACACTGTAAGAAATGAAGCAGAAAATCTGAAATGCAAAAATGTGAGAACAAAAATACCATTGTGATTAGCAACCCACGTGAAAGCTAAACCGAGGATACAAACAACAAAAATATAAATAAAAACACGTATCATCTTGGGCCTATTTACATCTTTGTTGCTTTAAAAGATCCTTGTTGCACAGACAATAACAATTGCTGCAACAACTGTTGAATAGCAATATGTCTTTCAAGCTGCTTAACAAAATCCATTGAAACATCTTTTGCACTTTGAGGCAATGATTGCCATTCGCTCAAGGCCTTTTCGTAATCACCAGCTTGAATGGCAACTTCCATGCGTGCCGCAATAGCCCCAAGCGTCATCCCTTCAACATTTCCAATCGGTCGCGAAACAATGAGCCCTTTTATCCATGCTAAAATTCGGTCAAAAAAACCAGCATCTGACGCAACAAGATTTTGCGTACCAACAATTGCATCGGCAACATGAGCAAAATCAACTGAAAGTTGTGCTGAACTTGGAAGACCCACAGTAGCTGTCTTTTGCAACACATCAAGTCCATTAATCGAAGGCGATAATTGTTGTAACAGCTTTAATTCATTATTATAAGATCCACCACGCTCTACAGCATTTTTTAATGAACTAATTGCAGTAAAAAGCGCGGTATCTATTTCTCTTTTCTCACTATTTTTAACAGCAGTTTCTTCCTGTAGTGTTTCTAACTGTTGTTTTAACGCAGCAAGATCATTTGCATTGCTCTGCCCAACAGACAAAGCCGTCTCTATCTCTTTCGACTCTCTAACAAAAGTTTGTACAGTTTCTTCAAGAGCTTTTACTTTTTCCTCTAAAATCGCAAAAGCTTTTTTGCTTTCTTCTTTCGATAGTTCATCATTTTTCGTTGTTTTAAACTGTTGTGATGAAAAAGAAGAAAACTCTGTTTTTAACGTATCAATTTCTTTAAAGACCCGGCTCAATTGTTCCTTTGTGTCTTTACCTTGACTTTTTGCGGCTTCAGCAATCTGCAAAGCTTTTTCTCCTCCAGCAGAATTTTCCACAAAAGGAGAAGAAAAAAAACCAGCCCATTGAAGCCCCATAAAAATTCCCAAAGCAATGAATCCCCCCAAAATCCCAGAAAGGGACAAAAAAAGCCAAGTTGTACTAGAGGTACTTTTATCCTGACCTTGCATATTCTGTTTTTCTCGCGCATGAGATTCTACAGAATTGTGGATTTTTTCCTCTGAATCATGGAGAACAGCTTCATGTTCAATAACTGGTTTCTTACGGCGCGTACCAGCATAATGTGGTTTAACTTTTGGTTTTGAAGAATCGACCATCTCTGTCACTTTTTGTGCACACTTTTTTTAATGATAAAATAATAAAATGAAAAAAGTTTTAAAAATGAAGCTTTTCTCAAATATCTTCGTTTGCTTTACATTCTTTTTATAAAGAGTATAACTTTATAAAAATTTTCCAAATCTCATTTTTCTCAATAATATTTACAATTATAGACTTTAATAGACAAGTTTTTAAAAACACATTTGCATTTTATACTCAAAAATACAGCTTTATTTTTTAATCAACAATATCATGAAATTCAAAGAAAATACCAAAACACATATTTTTCATAGAAAAATCAATTCTAAGAGAAATACTTTGCATCTTTTTCTGTTCATGATACGCACACAGGAAAGAAGCTTCAATATAAGGTTTTGTTTAAAATGCGTCTTCTAGGAATAGAAACAAGTTGTGATGAAACGGCAGCGGCTGTCATTGAATATAACAATGAATCAAACAGCCGAATTCTTTCCAATGTTGTTTGGAGCCAAATTGATCACCATGCACCTTACGGTGGTGTTGTTCCTGAAATTGCTGCTCGTGCCCATGTTGAAGTTCTTGATCATTTAATTCTGCAAGCACTAACAGAAGCAAACACAAAATTAAAAGATATTAATGGCATTGCAGCCACCAGTGGACCTGGTTTGATAGGAGGATTGTTGGTAGGCGTTATGAGCGCAAAAGCACTCTCTCTTGCCACTGGCAAACCATTTATTGCGGTAAATCACTTAGAGGGACATGCTTTAACAGCTGTCTTAACGCACAGCGTCAGCTTTCCTTATTTATTACTTTTAGTTTCAGGGGGTCATACACAAACAATCATTGTTCATGGAGTAGGCAACTACCAACGTTTAGGAACCACCATTGATGATGCATTAGGAGAAGCCTTTGATAAAACTGCAAAACTTTTAGGTCTTCCTTATCCTGGTGGACCAGCACTTGAAAAAGCAGCTTTATTTGGTGATAAAAATCGCTTTCCCCTTCCACGACCTTTAAAAGGTGAAAAACGGTTAGATTTTTCTTTTTCCGGACTAAAAACTGCTGTTCGACAAGCCGCAACAGCCATAGCTCCTCTTACAGAAAATGATATTGCTGACATTGCCGCAAGTTTTCAAGCCGCCGTAACCGATACGATACATGATCGTATTCACCTAGCCCTACAACACTTTACCCACCAATATCCTCTCTCTCATAATCAAGGAAAGCGTTCTCCTGCTTTGGTTGTCGCGGGCGGTGTTGCCGCAAACCAAGCCATTCGTTCTACGTTGCAAGAACTTGCCCATCAACATGGTTTTGAATTTATAGCCCCTCCTCTTTCCTTGTGTACCGATAATGCTGCAATGATTGCTTTTGCCGGTGCACAAAAACTCGCACGAGGAGAAACAAGCTCTCTCGACATTGCACCCCGCTCACGCTGGCCATTAGATGAAAAAGCCACGCCCTTGATCGGAATGGGACGCCGTGGAACAAAAGCATAATAAAATTGACGTCCCCCCCCACACACATCTTAAAAAACGAAGATTTCTACTCAATTCGGTCTATAGATAGTCCGAACTTTCTATCGAGCGGATTCCACCTGCTTCCCACTCACACAATTCACTTAACCCAAAGCTCGACACGCAAACCTAAATATTCACCACACATTCTAAAAAACTTTATGTTTCAAAAAACTGCCTTATATCATTACACTTCAAATGACGGTATTTTACGGCATAATAAGATCTACTCTCTCTCACGAAGCATAGATATGAAAGCCATTCTTTGACCTCATTATCTTTGATCATCTATTCGTTTCATTGCCGTTGTAATCTTAAAACTTTTTAGAATCAATTTTCTTAATTTTCTCCAAAAAACTCTTATAGTGAACGCATTTCAAGCCATAGCTGAAAAGATAAGCAAAGAGCAAAATACCTTTATACAACGTGAAATATCAATGGATCGCGTTTCTCTGCTACACGTTATTTTGAAACAAGAAAAAACAGATTATGCCCGTTCTTTACCCCATTTTAAAAATCATCGTTGATGGTGTTACAAAGATGCTTATAAAAATACACATGATGAATGCATAACAGTCTATGAAAAAGGAGAACTCATGGCTTATTGGCTTTTTAAATCTGAACCCCACAAATGGTCATGGGAGATGCAAAAGAAAAAAGGAGTTAATGGCGAACAATGGGATGGTGTACGAAATTATCAAGCCCGTAATAATATGCGCGCCATGAAATATGGCGATAAAGGTTTTTTTTATCACTCAAATAAAGGTTTAGAAATTGTAGGTATTGTAGAAATATGTGCTGAAGCACACCCTGATTCTACAAGCTCTGATCCACGCTGGGAATGTGTGGATATCCGTGCACTTTGTGACATGCCAACATCTGTTTCATTAAAACAAATTAAAGCCAATCCCAAACTAGCAAATATGGTGCTGGTTAAAGCCAGCCGCTTATCAGTGCAACCCGTGACAGAAGATGAATGGAAAGAAGTCTGTTTGATGGGCAACCTTAAGAGGGAAATGCTTGTATCTTGAAACAATAATTTTTATTCATTAACTCATATAAAAAGATGCTTCATAGCATTGCACAAAAAACCTCTTTATGATGCATCTTTTCGGTATTGCTAAAGGCAAAGCTTACTCAACGATTATAATAAGCAACACCACGAACATCACACACAAAACCCCCTCGCACACAAATGCAACGAAAAAACAAAAATAACCGTGAAATTCTCCTAAACAGTGTATATGTGTTAAGTGTTGCACAGTTCTCTTCACGCTTAAAACACGCATCATATTGAGTGTTCATTGCTTTACATGTTGGATGAGACCCCTCATACCCCAGGATTATCTCATTCCCAACCTGTTTATATTGAATCAATCAAACGCTCTTTTTTTAATTTTCCTCTTTTAATTTTTCTTGCATGAAATCTCATTTTTCACGAAACTACTCTTTACCAATCAGTGCATCAACATGCCTATAAGGAAAAACATGAACCACTATACTCTTTTAATTGTTGAAGACGATGATCTACGCCCCGTTTTAGTAGAACAATTGCAAATGCATCAAGAGTTTGAAATTTTCCAAGCAAAAACAGCAGAAGAGGGAATGAAAATAATCCAAGAAGAAAATATTGATCTCGCTATTTTGGGACTTAAATTTCCTGATCTTGATGGTTTCAAAGCCGTGAAAAAATTACGCATCCAAGGATTTCGTGCCCCCATTATCATGATAACAAATCATGATACAGACAGCGATAATATTTTAGATCTTGAAACAGGCGCCAATGATTATGTGACAAAACCCTTTCGCTTTGCGGTGTTATTAGCGAGAATTCGAGCACAGTTGCGCCAATATGAACAAAATGAAGACACAACCTTTCATCTTGGCCCCTATACTTTTAAACTGAGACAAAAACTTCTTCTTGATCAATGCAACACTAAAATCTGTCTCACAGAAAAAGAAGCAGCAATTCTTAAGTGTCTCTATTATGCCAATGATAAAATTGTTAGCCGTGAAACATTGTTAGAACAAGTTTGGGGTTATAATGAAAATATTGTCACCCATACTTTAGAAACCCATATCTATCGTTTGCGACAAAAAATCGAAAAAGATCCCTCCAATGCACAAATTCTCATAACAGATCAAAATGGTTATCGTTTAAATCTTTAATTCGAGATTTACTGTTTCAAAAATAATTTTAATATCTTAAATGAAAACAAAAACGAGATGAAAAAAACCTTCACATATAATGTGCAAAAATTAAAATAAGAAAATCCTTCTATATTTGCGGTTCTTATGCCAATGGCAAAATGATTAATTATCTTTATAAATTAAAATATTTCGCACTTGTGGTGATAACGCAGGAATAAAAACACGTCGCGATTGACGACGCTGTACCAGCAAACCCTGATAAACACGTTTTTGTGCCTGACACATTAAGAGTCCCCCAAAATAAGGCAAAAGATAGCGTGCAAATGGCTCATAAAAAAATGAGAACAACCGCGAAACATAACCCGTAGAGGGCATATAATGTACAATTTCTTGTATTGGCCCAGAAACAAAATTTGTTTTTTCGAACAAACGAGTAATTTGTTGCCG
>NZ_JBHIMK010000077.1:0-8662 GCF_042194085.1 Bartonella sp. MU70NMGDW | reverse complement strand
TCCGTGATGGCATCTGGCCATAGCAGTTCAGAAGCTTTTACAGTGCATAAGCGTGCTGTAATCACGGCGCGTTGATCGGCGCCTGTTGCGTCAATAGTGGCAAAAGAAATCCCTGCCGGTGTTTGACTGCCATCTGTTGCTGCTGGATTAAGGGGGACATAGTGTTCCGTTGCGGTTATCTTCCCCATGACAGTTCCTGCTTCAATGAATGCTCCTGATGCAAACACCACTTCTTCGTTTGACATATCGGGGTCGTAGGGTCCAAGATAAGCGCCATTGCGTACGTCGTCATAAATAATATTCGTCATTTCACTGCCCTCCAAGCTGCTTCCCATTTTGCGTGAATCTTTGCCTTGCTCGTCCCATCACTATGAGGGGTATAAGGCGAGACTTTTAAAGACGCGCTTTGAGAGCTAGCTGCTGTCAACACACATTGGCGTGCTTTCTCGAGACTCATACCGTTTTGAATAGCTTTTGCTGCGTCAAAAGAAACGCCTAAGTGCTTTGCTTGCCTTTCAAGGGTTGTTAGTGCTTTTGCGCGCTTTCTTTCTTTTTCAAGCACGGCTTTCATATCTTCGCGCTTGTTTTCATTGTCTTCATCCTCATCTTCGTTTTCTTCTTCATCGTCGAAGTCTTCGGCGTTTTTGTCGACGTCACTATCGTCTTCGTCCTCTTCCTCGTCATTGATGATGTCGACGATCTTTTCGTCATCCTCTTCTTCAGCGCGGTATTGTGTGCGTGCCATGTGTTTTGTCCTTCTTTTTCTGTTGATGTTGGGTTTTGTGATATGGAATCCGTTAAGGCTTCCAAAGCTTGCGCAAGGGTCCCCTGCGCATCTGCTAATCCAAGCGTGATCGCTTGGTTGCCTATAAAAGTTTCTGCTTTTGTGTCACGAATTGCATCAGCATTTAAGCGTCTGTTTTGCGCCACCAAATCAACAAACATCTCGTAGAGCAGGGCGCAATCGGCTTGCATTTTTATCTGTGCTGTATCGCTCAAGGGTTCATGAGGATTGCCATGAACTTTGTGATCACCTTCAAAGACAAAGGTCCATTTATGCCCGTGTTTTTCATCTGCACGGGACTGGTCAAGATGAGCACAAACAACCCCAATCGAGCCCACAACACCCGTGCGAGCTACCCATATTTGAGAAGCAGAGCAGGCAATGGCATAAGCTGCAGAACAGGCAAACTCATTGGCATGTGCCCAAATGGGTTTATTGTATTGTTTTGAGAGTGTTTGAAACTCTTCAACCAAATCAAAGACACCACCGGCTTCTCCACCGCCGCTGTCAATATCAAGTAAGACAGCGCGAACATCAGGTTGTGCAATGGCTTCACGAAAAGAAGCCCTTAAACCTTCATAAGAGGTTAATCCCGATAAAGCCCCAAGCCATGCACCACGGCGCACAAGCGTGCCATGAACTGGTAGGATAGCAACATTGTTTTGCACCACGTAAGTTTCTGGTGGTCTTAAAGCTTCCGTATCCCCTTGCGCAAAAGCCTTAGGGGGAAACTTTTCTCCCTCAAAAAGACGCGGCGCAAGAGCATTCAAAATGATATCAAGCTTTGTCGATGCAAGCATATGAGGAACACCAAAAAGCCGTGATGCCAAAAACGGCATGTCGAGATTATTCACCATTTGTATGTGCCTCACTGCCTTGGTTACTTTCATAAGTTTCAGAAGCTTCTGAATCTGCGGTATCAATTACTTGATTGCTACCAGAGGGCGCTGCCATATCCGTGTCAAAAGATAAGCCGCGCGCACGAGCATCTGTGTGCTCTTCTTGCAGTTCGGCATGAATGCTGTCGATATCAAAGCCGCGCTCGGCAAGTGCCATGCGTCGTGTTTTCAAGCCTGCACGGATTTCTTCTTTTTCCGCTGAGATATCCTTGTTTGGATCAATCATTTCAAGCGGGGGCGCAAAGCTTTCACATTGAAGCCATGGCAAGGGATTTTCTTCCCACCCTGGCAAATTGACGCATTTGACAAGCACTGCCATTTCAACAAAACGCTCCCATATAATGCGATTAAACTGAAAGGCAATGATATGTTCACGCCATTGTTTGACGTGCCGTCTAAACTGAATGATAGAGGTACGCACATTTGAAAAATTGCCGCGCGTAACGTCTCCAGTCACAACGGCATAAGGCATATTAAGAGCAGAACAAATCTTTAAAATATTACGATACTGAAAAGCCTCATAAGAACCACCAACTTCAACAGGGGTTGAAAATGTAATTTGTTTTTCGCCATCCACCATGTTGACCGATCCAGGATAAATTTTATCCACGTCAGGTGCCTCTTCAGTCTTCTTTGGGGGCGTCGTTTGTTCACGATTTTCCTCTAATGCCGCATCATGAGATTCCTTCCCTGTAATAAACACCGCAAAAAGAGCCGCCGTCCTTTTTCTATCGAGTTCTGCGTCGTCATAGGATTCCAGTTGAAAGATCTTTGTCATACAGCGCGTTATTTTGGGAGAACCGCGCAATTGTCCGGCAATACGGCGCTCTTTGATGTGCAGGACCATTTCAGCGGGGACACGCACGCGCTCTTGGCTCTCAAATGCCATATTTGCAGGGACATCATCATAGGGGTGATGTTCCCAGAAATGATAAGCAACGCGCTTGCCACTGGCATTAAATTCAATTCCCATACGAATGTAATTGCCTTCAATCTCAGCAGGTCCATTGTAGGAAAGGTCCAACATTTCCGTGGGATAAACTTGTAATTGAAGCGGTACACCAGAGCGTCCGTAGAGATCAACATAATGCAATCTTACAAAGCACTCTCCGGTTAAAAAGACCTCTCGTGCAATGGTTGCTTGCAGCCCATAAAAGCTGGTATCTTCATCATAATCGGCTTCATCAACCCATTGCCACCATAAGTCTAAAAGCTTTTTCTTTTCTTCTTGAAAGCCTTCAATACGAGGATAAGGTTTAATCCCATCACTTACAGCCGCAGAGACCCATTCCTCCGTTGCAGAGCCATAAAGAGCTTCATTGTCATAAAGCCATCTTGAACGGGCAACAATGGTATCACCGCATTCCTCAATGGCTTTATTAATATGTTTTTTTGCGGGGTCAAAACCACCCATACGGCGGCTTTTGCTTGCCGCTTCAAAATGGGGATTGTGTTGACGAGAAATTGTAAAAAAGCCCGTGAGTTTATTGAAAAAACCAGCCATTAATAGCCTCGTGATATATTAAAATAGAAAACGCGTGAACGCTTGCGTCCTTCAAGGTTGGCTATTTGTGTGTTCAGCATCTCAAGCGCTCTGCGCAGTTCCTCAACAGAACGGTTGCTTACTTGCTTATCGCCATGGCGCACCGATTGTGCTCCCGAATAAAGAGCTTCTTCAATTTGCTCACGCCGCCTTTTTAAGTTTTCAAGTCTGTCAATTTTGCTGTTAATTGGTTCTAAAGTTTCACCCACAAATTACCTCCAATCCCCTCGCATATAAGGATTCATCATTGTTCTGAATGGCTTCTTTTGAGGCTGTGCTGTCTGAGATCTTCTTGGAGCAGGAGAGGGGGCATGTCTTGGTGTTGGCTGCTCTAAAGAGCCCTCAATTTTAAGTTTTTCCAGACGCTCTTCTAAGATATCGACTTCTCGATTAAGGTTTATTCCTGCCGAAATCAGACCTTGTAAAGCAGCATAAGCATAGACCCTACAGTCCAAGGCTTCATTTCTTGCCTTTTCGCTTTTTTGCCATTCAATGCGCTTGAAGCCTTTAAAATATTTGATGACTTTTCTTTCAGCGGTTAGCTGGTCAAAATATTCCCGATCAAGGCTTTTGTGAAAGTGTGTTGCACCAGCACCCGATGCTTCAGGACCGGATTTTTTAAACCGTGCCGTGATAATATCTTTTGCTGCGTCAACACCAACAATATAGAGATTGATCTGTCCTTTGTTGTTTCTACTTGGGCGGCGTGGCCATACCGCACGCCATCCCGCTTGTCCCTTAATCCCCCAGATACGTCGTCCCTCACGCGGGCGCACATAATTATAAACCGCTTGTGTGTGTCCACCACCGGTATCAATACAAGCAGCCGTTATCTTGATGCCGTCTTTGTAACCTGGATGTGGCCAGCGTCTTGTAAGATATTCATCCAGTTGGTCCCATACTTCAAAAGAAGAAGGATCACCAAGGATAACTTGATAATCAATATGCCAACTTTCTTCACTACGCCCCCATCCCACCACTTCAAGTTCTAAGCGGTCATTTTGCACATCAATACCAGCTGTTAACAACACGGCTTGTTCTGGTGCCAATGGATAATCTTCACGTTTTGCATAGAGGCTATCAGGATCAACAACTTCCCCTGTTCTGTCTTCCCATGGCTCTCCAAGAACTGTATTAATAAAAACTTGCAAAAGAGCAGGGTCTTCTTTGGCTCTTAAAAATTCGCGCGCACAATCGCCCCAAGTCAGCCATGGCGAATAAAGCGCTGAAATATGGTAAGAACGTAGACGAGGCTTACTTGACTCCTGTGTTGCGATCCAGCAAGCACCGTTTTCTTCTGCCATTAAGGTGGACTTACGATGTTCGGCATGTTCATGACCACAATGGGCACAAACAAACACAGCTTTTTCGGGGGCGCCTTTTGGCCACTTGATTTGTGACCAAACAATGGGCTGTAGAACACCACATGCATCACAAGGCACGTTGTAATATCGCTGGTCTCCTAGCACAAAATCCTTGGCGATACGGCTTGTGTCACGGTGTGTCGGCGTGGACAATTTAAAAATTTTACGTTGAATAAACGCAGAGGTTCGTTTTTCAGCAATTGTTACAGGATCGCCTTCATTATCGACATTCAATGGGTAAGCATCGACTTCATCCAAAACCAAATAGCGAATAGGAGAAGAACGCAATCCAGCAGCACTATTTGCTCCTGTAATCATCAATGTTCCCCCATAAAATTCCTTTGAAAACATTGTATTTCCACTGTCTCGTGCACGAGCAGGAGCAATGCGTTCACTTAAAGCAGGGCTAGCTGAAATCATCGGATCAAGACGAGACTTTGACAGTTTCTTAGCGGTCTCAACTGTCGGCATCACATAAAGGGCAGGTCCTGGACTATGATGAATGGCATAACCACAAAAGTTCAATGCTGCTTCCGACATTCCAACCTGAGCCCCCTTCATCACAACCGTTATTTCAGTCGGATCATAAACAGAAAGATTATCCATGATCTCTCGTAAATAGGGGGTACGTATAGTCCTCCATAATCCAGGCTCAGCACTCGTAACTGTGCTCAAATAACGATTTTTATCAGCCCACTGGGAAACAGTATAAGGCGGGTCAGGACGGCGTCCTTCATTCGCATAGCAAAAAAAGAGCCCAGCACCAGAGGATGAGGGCGAAGCATCACTACTTATCATGTTCTGGATTCTCTTCTAAAATGTTGGGATCGTGAAAAGAAACAGGGACGACATTTTCCATTAAAGCTTTGCGCATATGATGATCGATAGCTCCAATAAGGCTCGCAGCATCACATCCTACTTGCGCCGCAATTTCAGTACCAAAGCGATAGGCAAAATTGAGCATTGTATCTCGATGCGCTCTTCCAAAGTTCCATGCTTCTTTTCTCACTTCTTCACGATCAACAGTTGTTTCGCGTAACTTTTCCAGAGCAATCTTTTCTTTTGCTAGCGCAACTTGCATTCGCTCCAGTTTTATCTTGTATTCATTGGCTCCATCTGTGGAGGCTTGTTTGATCTTTGTTCGCCGTTGTCCATCAGGTGCTAAAAGTGAGGCAGGGTGTTTTGTTGGATTCTCATTCCAGATGCTTGTGGCAAGGGCTTCATTGACAGAACCATCTTCAAAAAGAGCCGCATCAAATTTACCTGTCTTTATCCGAGAAACCACCGCATTATGTGAAACACCCATCTTCTTCGCAAACGCACGAACCGATAGACCCTTACGCGTTTTCTTATTCATAGTTGCTCCATTTTGAATGGTATATACGAATTATTGTACACTTTAATTATTGACAAGGTTTTATTTTTCGTGTACATAAAATATATGAAGATAGTGTGGGATGAACCAAAAAGAGCTTTAAACATTGATAAACATAAGCTTGATTTTGCCGATGTTATTTACTTTGACTGGGAACATGCTTTTATTGATGCAACCCATTCAAACCGCATGAAGGCTATTGGACATTTTGCTGATGACACAACAGTTATTGTTTTTGCAAAGCTTGGCAATGAAGCGATATCCATTATCAGTTTTCGTCAAGCGAATAAAAAAGAAAGAGAGGTTTTCAATGACTATCAAAAAAACCTTTAAAACAGGATGTGGCTATACAAAAGAAGATTGGGACGCTGTGGATTCCCCACCACTAACAGATGAAGAACTTGCACGCTTAAAGCCAGCTAAAGACGTTTTACCAGCCTCCTTTTTTAAGTATGTAACAGAAGAACGCCGTAAACGCGGGCGTCCACCCGTTGAATCTCCCAAACAAGCGGTTACTCTCCGTCTCGACCCAAATGTTATTGCCTCTTTTAAAAAACAAGGAAAAGATTGGCGAACACGTATGGGTGAAGTCTTAAAAAAAGCAAGTGGTTGTTAAGCCAAACGATCTCGCCACTCTAAAAAATGTGCTTTATAGTTGAAATTAAACTTCAATTGTATTACATTGAAATACAGTTACAAGAGGAGAAGTCATTATGGCTGCCAGTCGTATGGTTCAAGCGCGTGTACCAGAAGAAATTCAAAATATCGCTAATCAAGTTATTCAAGCTTCAGGTTTATCAGTAAGTGATGTTGTGAGAGTGTTGATGACGCGTATTGCACAAGATAAAGCTATTCCGTCCTTCTTGTTTCAACCTAATGCGGAAACTATAGCGGCTTTTGCAGAACTAGAGGAAGGTAACTTAAAAAAGTTTCATTCCGTAGATGAATTATTTGATGATCTCTATGCGGACGATTGAACGTACCACCATCTTCAAACGTGATTTCAAGCGTGAAATGAAAGGACGGTATCGGCATCTTTTAGATACTGATTTGCGCAAAATCATTGCAGCATTAGCAAATGATCAACCTTTAGAACCTCGATATCATGACCATGCATTGACTGGGAATTGGAGCAATTATCGAGATTGCCATATTCGACCTGACTTAGTGTTGATTTATCGCTTGATTGGTCAAGATCGATTGATTTTAGTGCGTCTGGGCTCCCATTCAAAACTTGATCTTTAACCACCTCCCCATTGTTGAGAACGGGAAGGGGAGATGTGTTTTTAAATTAAGCAACTTTTACGACAGATCTTTCTAAGACTTGTTTTGCTTCTTTAATTAAAGCTTTATAATGTTTGCTCTCTTCTACCAACGTAAAGGCTTTAACAAGATGCATATGAAGAGGTCCATAAATGTAAACAGCCTTTTTAGTTGGAGACATTTTATCCCAATCTTTTGGGAAAGCAAAACGTATATCATCACAATAATCAACAGATTGACTTTTTAGTTTCTTTTCACATTCAATAAAATAACGGCGTGCTTGACGTCCTTTCTCGTTACGTTCCACCATTGAGAGCTCTTTCGCCATGTCTAGAGTAATATGATATTCTTTACTTATAACATTTTTACGTTTCCCAATTTTGGGAAGCGTTAAAATATAGTCCTTTCCCTCTTCAAATGCATACTGATTAATGCGGTTCGTAATCCAAGTAGCAAAACGTTTTCCTATTGCCAAAAATGTATGTAATTCACGTGCATTCACTGTCTGAACGATATCACCATCAATCGTAGTTTGATGTAAGTCAATTAAATATTGTGCCATGATTTGGCTCCTATGTGCTTAAAGGTTTTCTATTGACACTCTAAAAGATGCCGGGTGCTAGAAAACACGGCACATAGCCCGTCGTTATGCTTTCCCCACAAGGGTATTGTATAGCATAACTACACCCGACAAAGTTATTATATGCGCCTAACATACAATGAGTCAAAGTCTTTAATGTGCGGAAGACTGATTATTTCGGCAACCAATCCGCTATGTGTTTAAGGTGTTTTCTAGGCACCTGATTCGAAAATAGACATTGACGCAATAATGTCAAGAGTAAAAATAATTTTTATCTAAAAATAATCGCATACTGTACAGTGTACATATTTAAATTGTTATTTATCAATGAGTTAAGTGTACAATGTACAGTCAATTTGAAAATTCTGTCGCTAGCGATAGTTTGCGCTAGCCTGCCCCGCAACAGACCCAACCCGCTGGGAAGTACCTTTTGCATTGATTTTATTGATTTTTTTATGAAAAAAGCGAAGCATAAATGATGATCTTTTTTTAAAATTGCAATAAGAATATGTAATGCCTAGAATCGTAAAGATATGTAAGATATAGATAAAGCTTGAGAACATGATCTAGCCTTTCTTGTTGGCAGCGTATTCTTGACGAGAAAGTTGTCTCTGTATATTTTTGGTTAATCTTTCATTGGCTTTTTTTACAATAGCACTTGCAATCTCTGGCTTTGACATCACTTTAGCAATTGAGGGTCCTTCTTGTTTTGCAATGGGGAATTGATCTCCATCCGCTCTTTGAAACACATTCCCATTCAGCTTTTTTAATTCAACACGCTTTGGAAAACTCCCACCTTTGATAAAAGCATGGGGTAAGATTTCTTTCTTTCCAAACAGTGTGTAAGTTACGCC
>NZ_JBHIMK010000076.1:0-8701 GCF_042194085.1 Bartonella sp. MU70NMGDW | reverse complement strand
TTTTCCAAGTTGAAAAACCATAAAACAATTCGTGAGACCTATTTAAACACAGCCTTAGCACAGACACTCAATAGCGCCGGAGGTATTGCAACACCAAGCGCTCTTGGCTCGGGCAGCTTTGGCAGTTTTGACTTTGCAGGTGTCACTTTCATTAATTACCGGAGTATTCACAACTATAATATAAGTGCGAAGGCTGGAACAAAGCGCGCCATAGGCATTAAGCCTGATGAATGTCAATTCTTTCCTGTTGATGCGCCTGGTGTCTTCCAAAAAACCTTTGCACCAGGTGAAAGCTTGGATTTTGCCAACACCGTTGGAAAGCCTCTCTACACCATGTTGATCATTGATCACGACCGTAATGCATGGGTAAAACCGGAGGTCTACAGCTATCCGCTTTACATTTGCACACGCCCTGAAATGCTGTTTAAAGCCGTGATTGGAGCGAAATAACATGCGATGGCACGGGCTGCTAAACCAAATGGTTAAAGATGTGCGCAACACTTTTGGGCAGCCCATCATCTACACGCGAAAGGACAATCAGCAATCTTTTCGGATTACAGCGATTTACGGCATTAAGCATTCAGAATCGGACGCCGGTGGCAGAATCCCCACCACAATTCCAAGAAAGGAACTTGATCTTTGTATCAATGACATCGGGGATTTACCACCAAAACCGGAAGATAGTGTTATTGTGATGGCTCCTGAAAACAACAAAGCGCCCTCTTCTCAAGAGCACTTCGTGATCACAGATGTCCAAGCCTCAGAATCTAGTATGTATAAGCTTATCTTGCGCGAGATAAAACAATGAGGCATCTTTATTTGGTGTGTTTAAAAATCAATAAAACTGTCCCAGAACTCGAATTACTGCTGTAAACCTTGGACTTGAAAAGGCAGTGAATTGGTAATTCCGTGGTATGCCGGTACGGAGACTGACTTGGCATTCATGGTATGTTATAGTGACTGATGCAATTCGTGTCCAAGTAGTTCTTTCATTCTTTTCAGGACTTTCAAATACAATGGCTTGATCGGTTACCAAAAGACGTCCTCTAAGTGGGATCTTTTTATTAATATCAAAGAAAACGCGTTCTTGAACTCCCAACAATTTTTCATTTTTTGCTAAACGATAATCATATTCACTTGCGTCAAGTTCTTGAAACATTTTACACGCTTCAGAAAAACTAGACACTTTAATATCCGGTAGCAACATTGCAACTTGTTCTTCAAAAAGTTTTACTTTTTTCTTTTCAGAGTAATGAGCGATCACCAAAAGTAAAACAATAAGAATGGCTACTAATAACCATGGTGAAATACTTATTACTACCACAATGCCTCCAATCAATAGAGAACAAAGGAGAAAGATCCTGATCCATTTTTCCAGTTGTTCATTTTTAAGTGCTGGAGATGTTTTATTAACGACTGAGAAATCAGAAGAAGGATGTGCAGAAGGGAGCGACATTGAAGCCTGTTCTGGAACTTTTTCTTCAAAACGTTTTTTGCGTTTATCTTGCCAATAAGCGAAAATGGAAAACGCAAAAAACGCAAAGAAAATTAACCAAAACCATCCCCAAAAGCCTAATCCATCATCTTTGTCTGGTTTGTTAACTTGAGTGGGGGTAACTTGCTTATCGGTATTCTCAGCTGGTGCTTGAGACACGCTTTCGTTTTGAGTAGCAACATCTATTGACGAAGTCGAGGAGGAGGTAACAATTTCATTATTGTGTGTAATTTGATTTGGTTTGTCTTTGTGTACAGAAGCACCTACTATCGCAGAGCCGATAAATAATAAAGCTCCAATACCAAGAGTTTTCAGTCCGTTTTTCCGCCATTTCTTTATACATACTAAAACGAGTCCGACAATCATCATTGGCAATGATAACAAGCACACGATCATTGCAATTATATTAAGGGTATCCAGTATTACCTCCCCCTCCGCTATAAATAAAAAAGTAAAGTGGAAATTTAAAGTGAGTCGACAAATAAAGTAAAGACGTACTTATATAATTTAGAAAAATGTAATATTACTTATTGACATTATGATAGGAGTATGAATAATCGAATCAGGTGCCTAAGAAACACCTTAAATCGATAGCGGATAGATTGCCGACACAATCTCTTCTCCGCACATTAAAGACTTTGACTCATTATATGCTACATGCATATAATAGATTTGTCGGGTGTAGTTACGCTATACAATACTCTTTATGGGGAAAGCGTAACGACGGACTATCGACCGTGTTTCTTAGCGCCCGGCATTCTTCTGGAATGTCAATAAGAAACCTCTAATCGATAGGAGTTCACTATGAACACTCTTATAGAAATTAAAGAACGGGTTATTGATCAGGAAACTGTTCAAACTGTTAACGCGCGTGATTTGCATGCGTTTTTGGAAATAAAATCTGAATTTAGAAATTGGATTAAAAATCGCATTAAAGAATGTAAATTTCAGGAAAATATAAACTTTATAACTGCGGTAAATTTTTACCGGGGTGGAAAAATAAAAGAATACCACATTACGTTAGACGTGGCTAAACACCTTTCAATGATAGAGCGTAATGATAAAGGGCATGAAGCACGTCAATACTTTATCAAATGTGAACGGCTTTTGAAACAAGTAGCAACACCGCAGATAGCTGCATCACAAGTTGACTACTCCAAACCGGAAGCATTGCTTGGTGTTTTGAATCACTTACAAAATCAAATAGAGCAGAAAGATCATGTTATTGCTAAATTAGAACCAAAAGCAGAAGCACTTGATGGTTTAAAACGCTCTGAGGGGGCTATGTGTGGCATCTTATTGTTTTTTATTCACGAGTGGTTGTTCAAGGAGCTTTTTGAGATCTTCTGAATTCATTGCCAGTAGGTGATTTAATGTAACGGTAGTGCGGACAGAGTTTTCTAAACGAGCAAGAATTTCACCCGTAAGGCTACGATGATTTGCTTCAGCAAGCTCTTCCAATTGATTTTTCAGTTCAATTGGAATGAGAAATTTAAATTGCACACGATCTTTTTTTGTCATGCACCTAAAATATACCTAAAATACACTTGACACAAGGTACCTTTATGGTACTAAATATGTGCATATGGAGGTAAAATGAAAACGATCCAATATAAAATAAATATGCCACATACATTAAAGGAGTGGTTGTTTAATCGGGCGACTGAGAATGATCGCTCTCTTTCATCTGAAATAATTAACATTCTCAAAAAAGAAAAAGCGCTAGAGCATAAGTCCGCAAAAACTCTCTCTAACGCTTTACATCTAACTAACCCGAAAGAGGTCAATTACAATGAATAATAGCACATACTTACCTATCAATAAAGACAAATTAATAAAATTACGAGAAGTCGAAAACGAGCCTCGTGTTCGCGATGTGGACTTAGCAGAAAAATTAGGGTTTGTTCGTACACGTGACGTTAGAAAATTAATTACAAGAAATATGCAAGAAATAGAACGGTTTGGGAGGTGCGCCACTGTGGCGCACGTAATAAAGGGCAATAACGTAACAGAATATTGGCTTAACGAAGAGCAGGCGTTATTGATTGCGACATTATCGAATACAGAAAAATCTTCTCAAGTCCGTTATATGCTTATTAAGTTATTTGTTGCATGGCGTAGGGGCGAGATAAAGCAATCCTATGTTCAATCGATCGACTACTCCAGTCCAGCAGTAATGCTTGGTGTCTTAACGCATTTAAAAGATGAAAATGAGCGGAAAGACAATATCATTGCTAAATTAGAACCAAAGGCAAAAGCACTTGATGGTTTAAAGCGTTCTGATGGTTTGTTTGGCTTAATTGAAGCAGCAAAAATGTTAGAGGTGCGACCAAAGGATTTAACGGATTACTTGCGTAAACATGATTGGGTGTATCGACGGGCTCCAGGGGCGCCTCTGTTACCTTATCAGGACAAGATCAAGAAAGGATTCATGGATTGCCCTGCTATTACCATTCAAAGACCGGATGGTACAGAAAAGGTGCTCCCTTCAACGAAAATCACATCTAGAGGATTGGCATGTTTGAGAGAACAAATCTTTGGGGGTGTGCAATGAAGGTAGATACTAACTTCTTATGCGATTTGTGGATAACGTTGTTTCAGTTTGTCAATTGTGAATATGTAGATGATAAAAATTGTAGTGCTCTGGTTGACATCATGGGGGTGGTAGAAAAAGCTTTGATTGTAAAACTTCAAGATGAAGTGCCGAATATTACAAAGATTCTAGCAGTTCTTACAGGTTTTGGAACTTCAGAACTACCGCATAGCATGAATCCGTTATTGCAAGCTTATGCTCCTACTTTAGAGAGCCCCATTAAAAAGGTTGCTTAATTAAAAAAATAGAACTCCCCTCCCCGTTCTCAACAATGGGGAGGTGGTTAAAAACGAATATTTATCAAGAGAAAATTACAGTTTAGAAGAAATGTATCTGTTTAAACTCACACCATTTTCAGCGGCTTGTATTGCAAGTTTTCTATGGAGTTCTGGTGGTATTCTTAATTGAAACTTACCACTGTATTTACCATGTGACAAAGGCACAGGAACTTCTTCTCCATTATGTTGCATGTCCTCAACAACTTCTGAAACAAGGTCCATAATGCCTTTTAAAGCTTTCTCTGCTTGAGCATCTAACCATGAAAGGGATGGGAATTCTGCACACAATCCGACATATTCCTCATCTTCTTGCGACCACAAAACACGATATGTATAATGATTATTGTTCATGTTTCATCCTTTCTTATATCCTCTACAGAGGATATTGGTCAATTACGATGGCTTTTTCGTAAATCTCGTTCGATGAGATGTCGAACATAGCGTGTGTAAGGGATAGCTTGATTTTTAGCTTTTTCCTTTAAAGCCTTCATAAGTGCTTGAGGTAAGCGAATATTCATAGAGGCTTCTTTAGGTAAGAATTCAAAATGAACGGGTTTAAAACCAGTTAAGTCATAATCTGTAAGATCTGCAGTATCAACAAAGTTTTCTGCTTCTTCATCCGTCTTAAAAACGGGCATTTGTTTTAATTTAGAGGTTTTCATAAAAATCAATCTCCTTTTGGTGCATATAACGAGCGCTAATAGGACGCACAAACAGTTCATTCTTTATTGTTCTTAAGGTAAAAACTAAAAATATATATCTTTCATTATAGCTTCTTCCAATGGCTCTGAAACGCTCTTCTTTAATATTGGGGTCATGCTTTATGACGAGATTTCCAAGTTTAGTGAATAAATACTCAATTTCTTTTTTAGAAACTCCATGTTTGGCACATTTTGGCCAGTTACCATCATCCCAATTTATGCCATGAACTTTGATGTTTGCTACCATAACGTATGTATATCAAAATGTATCCACAAATACAATAAAAATGATTAAAAATCAATCTGTTTTAACAGGAACACTCATGCATCCGAGAGAAACGATAAGGGAAATCTTTGTTGCGTTGATCAAAGCAGCAAAGACGGCAGCTGGTGACAATGTTTTCAATATGCGTGATTTCAACTTCTCCCCTGAGAACACGCCTGCAATTAATATCTCAACACAAAGTGAAACGATTGAAGATGGCTATGATTATGGAATAAGGCGGCGTGTTTTAACGCTAGATGTTGAATGTTATGCGACATGTGAAGATGGTGCACGTTTTGTTGACCAATTAGCATGGGAAATTGAGGAGATTTTCTACGCTAATCCTAATCTTAACAATACCGTTGAGACATGCCGCCTGCAAAATATTGCTTTTGCTTTTGGTGATAATGGCGCCCTAGCGCTCCATGGTGCGATTTTAACCTTTGAAGTCATTTATGTGACAAATATCCCCAACATGGATGAAGAAGAAGGCAGTGTAACAGCAAAACTCGTTGAACCTTTCTTAAGCTTTGAACCAGAAACAGGCGTGAGAAATAAAGATAAATACCATAAAATTGAAGGTGGACATGTTAGAGCGGCGCGATAAAGAAATCACAGATCTAAAGAGACGTGTGGCCAATATGGTTGTGGTGGGAAAAATTAGCCATGTTGACCATAAAAACGCACGCTATCGGGTAAAAAGTGGCAATCTTGTCAGTGACTGGATTCCAGATACACAAGCCCGCGCCGGTAAAACACGCTCGTATGAGGGGCGTGATATCGGAGAGCAAGTGATTGTTGTCTCGTCATCCGGAGATTTATCACAAGGGGTGATTGTTGGTTCACTTCATACCGATGCTAATCAAGCAGCCGATAAAGGCAGCACTCACCGAACGATATACCCTGATGGAACCAGCCTTGAATATGATGATGAACAAAACACTTATGGAATTCACATCAAATCCGGCGGAAAATTTATCCTGACAATCGCTGATGGTGTGTCACTAAAAGGTGATGGTGGCAAGCTAGAGCTTACCGCACCGGAAGGCATAAAGATTGTTTCAAAAAGCGATATAAATTTAAACGCAAAAGGCGGCATCTCTTTGAAGGCTGGTGATGGCATTTCACTGAATTCGAATGATAGTCTCTCTCTTCATTCTGGGAATAATGTTTCCATTCACTCAAGTGGACTAAAGCATAACGGTACCAATGTAGGAGCAACACATGTTCATGGTGGTGTTTCCCCTGGTGGCTCGATGACAGGAGGTCCCAATTGAACAGTGGAATGGACCGTACAACAGGAAAGCCATTAACCGGAATTGATCATTTACGCCAATCAATCCTTGATATTTTGTCAACGCGGATTGGTTCGCGTGTAATGCGGCGTGATTATGGTTCACGTGTTGCAGAACTCATTGATGCACCGGTTAATAATGCTTTTGCTGTTGCCCTTTATGCTGCTGTTGCTGAGGCTTTAGACAAATGGGAACCGCGTTTTAAATTGAAAAAAATTGATTTTAAAATGGTTGATGCTGGACAAGTTTCTTTGTCCTTTGAAGGCATTTATTTGCCTTCAGGTAAGCCCATTACCATGGAAGGATTACTGATAAAATGAATGGAGTACTTGCAAAACCGGAAATCATCACAGAACTTTCTTTTGAGGAAATACGCGCTGCTGCTCTTGCCCATTTAAAAGAGCTTTTGCCGGAATATACCATTCTTGAAAGTGATCCGGCTGTAAAAGTCATTGAGGCTTTTAGCTATCGAGAGTTGCTTTTAAGACAGCGTATTAACGAAGCGGCACGCAACAACATTCTTGATTTTGCAACCGGTGAATCTCTTGATGCTTTGGGAAACTGGCATGGTCTTGCCCGCATGGAGGGTGAAAGTGACGAGAGATATCGTGAACGCATAGAGCTTCATGCCCGTGGTGGCAATGGTAGCGGGACAGAGCCCTATTACAAGCTTATAGCCTTAACAGCAGATAGTCGTGTTAAGGATGCGATTGTTTACCGTAAAGGCAAAGACCCAACCATCTATGTTGCTCTTTTTGGCAACAATGAAGAAGGAACGGCCTCTGAAGATCTCATACAAACAGTCTCAGAAGCTCTTCACAGAAAAAATATCATCATGACCAATGATACAATCATTGTTCACGCTGCTGTCAAAAAAGTTCTGGATTTAGAGGCAGATGTTTGGCTGTTACCAGAAACATCTTTGAAAATTCTTACAACAATGGAAACAAATTTAAGAGCAGCATGGAGACAAGAACAAGCCATTGGTCGTGAATTAAGTTTGTCGTGGTGGATTTCAAAATTAATGATTGCTGGTGTCCAGAAAGTGATCGCCATTACACCAACACAAGACAGTATGGTTTGTGATGAAGAAGTTTTATCGATTGGAAAAATCACCTTAAACTTCAAAGGGCGTGCGCGCTAATGGTTGGTTCCCTCCTTCCCACAAACGCAACAAAATTTGAAAAGCGCCTTGCCGATGCTTGTGATTTTCATCAAGATGTTGATGGTTCTGTTTTGGGGATTTCACGTTCTAAACTGATCACACGCCCTCCCCGTTTCTTACCGTGGTTGATTGAAGAATACGGGCTTGGAGAGCTTACGCCTTATGTTCCAAACCTCTATGATTTGATTGATCAGGGTCTTGCATGGCAACATATTCGCGGCTCCCTTGCGGCAATAGAGATGGGGCTTGAATGGCTAGGGATTTCTGCACGCTTTCAACCCGCTTGGACGGGGCGGGTATGGTGGAATTCCTTTCAACTTGATTTTGATCAGTTGCCTGAACGCAAAAGCCTTGAAGCCATTGAAGCAATTACCGACCTTTCCAAAAGTTTGCGCTCTGATTTTCGCCGTGGGACCTATGGTTATGATGTACAAGCTGTTGAATGCAATATGTCACGGCTTGATGACAGCATGTTGGAGTATGAGAGCGGTGTTCGTTTAACAGCTGGGGACACTTTGTTTTCCTTTGGGCGCACAACAGAGATAGAGCACGTTCTCACACAAGAAGAAGGCAGGCTTATTGGCAATTGGATAGATGATGGGAATGAAGAATTAAGCTGGAACCAAATCGATTATCCATGGGATATGGCAAACTTTCCGTGGTGTTCGGTCAAAAAACATGAACGCGATATGCTGATGGCAGAATGGTTTCATGGTCGCACGCTTTATCTCGTGTTAAGAGACACTCAAAATGCCGTGATTGGGTATCAAAGATGCTATGCTGTAGCGCCTGTCGAACAGGCTTTGGATGGTGTGTACAGCCATTGTGGTAACAGATTTAACCCTTCTACAACAGGCACTCTGTTGTTTCTTGCTGCCCGTACAGACTTTCACGATGTTGACGGCAAAC
>NZ_JBHIMK010000075.1:1256-8878 GCF_042194085.1 Bartonella sp. MU70NMGDW | reverse complement strand
TCTTCAAGTATTGGCATAGACATGATGTTATAGCCTGAATCAACATAATGGATTTCACCTGTAACACCTGATGATAAGTCAGAGAGTAGATAAAGAGCAGATTTTCCAATTTCATGAATATTTACGGTACGACGTAATGGGGCATTACGGCGTTGATGTGAAAATATTGCACGTGCAGCTGCAATACCATTACCTGCTAAAGTTCTAACAGGACCAGCGGAAATCGCATTGACACGGATATTTTGAGGACCAAAGTCCGCTGCTAAATAACGTACCATAGCTTCTAGAGCTGCTTTAGCAACACCCATGATGTTATAATTAGGCACAACTTGCTGTGAAGCACCATAGGTAAGAGTTAAAAGTGTTCCTCCATTGGGCATAAGCCTACCCGCGCGCTGGGCAATTTCAGTAAAGGAATAAGCTGAAATAACCATCGTGCGTTGGAAGTTTTCACGTGTTGTAACATCAACATAACGTCCTTTTAGCTGAGTTTTATCTGAAAAACCAATGGCATGGACAATAAAATCAATAGTTTTCCATTCTTTTTCAAGTTGCTCAAAGACGTAGTCAATATTTTCAATTTTTTCAACATCACACTCTAGCACTAATTTGCAGCCAAGTTTATCAGCTAGAGGCTGAACACGTTTTCCAAAAGCATTCCCTTGATAAGTCAATGCTAATTCAGCTCCTGCTTGTGCGAGCTGACAGGCAATGCCCCAAGCAATTGAATGGTCATTCGCAATCCCCATAATAAGGCCACGTTTGCCCTCCATCAAACCTTTCATATTATTCTCCGTAAGACCGTACTTTTTTCAATTACTAAGAACGTGTGTTTATTCATAGCGTTGGAAAACAAGCGTTGCATTGGTACCGCCAAAGCCAAAAGTATTTGACAATACGGTATTCAGTTGTTGATGATCACGTCGTTTACGAACGATTGGCATATCAGCAAAAGCTGGATCAAGTTCTTCAATATGGGCACTTTCACAAATAAAATTATGCTGCATCATTAACAGTGTGTAGATTGCTTCTTGAACACCAGCTGCACCCAAGGAATGACCAGTCAGAGATTTTGTGGCAGAAATTGGCGGGCATTGATCACCTGCTCCGAAGATACGGCGGATCGCTTCTATTTCAGGAGGATCACCAACAGGTGTTGCTGTTGCATGGGGATTGATATAATCAATCTTATTTTTGACGGTCGCAAGTGCCATGCGCATGCACCGTTCTGCTCCCTCACCCGACGGAGAGACCATATCGTATCCATCGGATGTAGCGCCATAACCAACAATTTCTCCATAGATTTTTGCACCACGCGCTTTAGCGACTTCTAGTTCTTCAAGAACCAAAACGCCAGCGCCACCAGCAATAACAAATCCATCACGATTAGCGTCATAAGCACGCGAAGCTTTTTCTGGTACATCATTATATTTGCTGGACATAGCACCCATAGCATCGAATAAAACAGATAATGTCCAATCCAGATCTTCGCAACCACCAGCAAAAATGCGATCTTGTTTTCCATATTGGATTGTTTCATAAGCATTGCCGATACAATGATTGGATGTAGCACATGCGGAAGAGATTGAATAGTTTACGCCCTTAATTTTAAAAAAAGTTGCAAGTGTTGCGGATGCCGTGGAACTCATCACTTTAGGCACAACAAAAGGACCGATGCGTTTTGGACCTTTTTGGCGTGTAATATCAGCAGCCTCAACGATTGACTGAGTTGAAGCACCTCCAGAACCCATAATAATACCCGTGTGTTCATTCGATACTTCATGCGGTTCTAGACCCGCATCAGCAATTGCCTGATCCATGGCGATGTGATTCCATGCTGTTCCACGCCCATGAAAACGTAGAGCACGCCGATCTACAAGTTCTTCTATATTAATATCGGGTTTGCCGTAAACTCTGCTACGAAAGCCTAATTCGGCATATTGAGGCGCGTAAGAAATTCCAGATTTTGCTTCACGTAAACTGGTTAAAACAGCTTCAGGTCCATTTCCAATCGCGGAGACAATTCCCATTCCGGTTACAACAACTCGACGCATTCATACCTCCTCGTTCCATACAGAATAGTGAAAAGTTCTTTCTGACGGAAATAACGTTCAATCTTCTTTGAATAAAGCAACGCGTAAATCACTCGCCTTATAAATAGTCTCTCCATCTGCTTTTAGCCACCCATCAGCTATTCCTAAGACTAAATTTCCACGCCGAATACGCTTAAAATCTATTTCATATTCAAGAATTTTGGTTTGTGGAGTTACCATCCCTGATAACTTTACTTCACCTGTTGATATCGCTCTTCCTTTTCCTGGTTCGCCTAGCCAACCAAGAAAAAAGCCTGTCAATTGCCACATACCATCCAGTCCGAGACATCCTGGCATGACGGGATCGCCTATAAAGTGACAATTAAAGAACCACAGGTCTGGTGTAATGTCAAATTCGGCGCGAACCATTCCTTTATCGTATTTACCATCAGTTTCACTAATTTGAGTGATTCGATGAATCATTAACATTGGCGGTGCTGGCAATTGCGCATTACCTTTACCAAACATTTCGCCGCGAGCGCAGCTTAGAAGCTCTTCATAAGTGTAGCGAGACTTTTGTTCAGCCATTGTTACTCCATTTATTTGCATATATTTTTATTTCTGCGCTTTTCCCAACCTACTTTTAGAGCAAATTTTAAAGAGAGGGAAATGATTTTATATCATTTTTAATGACAAAAGGCCTTTTTTATGTATTCTACACAGGTAATTATTTAAAAATGGAATACAAGATTACACCATACTATTCCCATTTTTTTGTATTTTGATCTTATTTAGCAGGAATATATTTGGGTTTGTAATATGTCAGTGAGTGCAGACGATTTAGATATGAATGAAGAGCAACAGTTCACAAAAGAGTGTGGAAAAATTGTGCAATATTATTCCATTTCTATGTTAGAAAAACGTTTGCGTCAGAATGGTTTGCGTCCAACACGTCAGCGGTTGGAACTTGCGCATATGATTTTTTCTCAAGGAAATCGTCATATTACTGCTGAAGAGCTCTATGAGGAAGCGGGGAGGGCAGGTGTGCCTGTATCTTTAGCAACGGTTTATAATACGCTTCATCAATTTACGGAAGCGGGATTGTTACGGATTATTGCCGTAGAAGGCTCAAAAACTTGGTTTGATACCAATACCTCTGATCACTACCATTTTTATATAGAAGGCGAAAATCGTATTCTTGATATTCCTTACAATTTGGAAGAAGCTCCCATTATTAGAAATTTGCCTAAGCCACCAGAAGGTATGGAAATTTCACATGTTGATTTGATCGTACGATTGAAACCCAAAAATCAATCTTGTGATAGGCAGTGAGGATATTCAATGAGGAATAAAAATTAAACTTGATAAGTTTGAGCATTCACCAACCTTTTACTTTTTCATCAGGATAGATTCCCCATAACTGGGGTTGCTGAAGCCATCCGCGCATATTATTAATGTTTAGTTCGCACCATTGTCCATCACATTGGCGGATATTGCCAATGACATTAGGTTCTACTTCTGCCACAAGCTCTGCGTTGTCGGTGGGGTTTTTTCGGAGCATCAGCCTTTTTGTTTTATCTTTTTGCCATGGAATAGTTATAGCAGTTCGCTTTCCCGATAAAAGCGATTGATACACCCACCCCTCATCGCCTTCTGCATCACGAATTTTGCGCCATTGATCATATTCTTGAATGATTTCAATAGGCAAGCCCTTCTTTTTGTAGGTAAAAATGATAGAATAGTTGCTTCCTGGTCCGACGCGCACATTAACGCTGGTGGGTTTAATCGAAGCAAATCGCGGAAGTGGTAAACCACTGGGCCCTAAATTTTGATTAAATGTTTGTGCGTGCAACAAATGAGGTGAACCCAATACAATGACTGTTGTTATTAAGATACATGATGCGAGCATTGAAACGCGAAACCAACGAGAATTTTGCACACTGAACTCCTTTATTTCGTCATATATTGGAAATTTAAAATCTGAAATATAAGACTAAAATTATGACATATCGCTCGTTAAAGAGATCTAAACAATGAAAAAATTGTTACGAGAATAGCAAAATAAGGAAAACAAAAGTTTGTATTTTTTAGTGCTTATCTTGTTTATAAGGGGATAAATATAAATAAAAACTGGATTTTTATGCAGCTGTACGCGTGATAAAACAGTAAAGTATACTGGGTCCATAGCAATTTTTGTACAGGAAATTAGGGCTAAAGTATTGCATCTCTTTTCTGAGTTTGTTTCTCGAAGTAAAAGTACATATATGCATATTATACAAAGAGCTGTTCAGTAAAGGGGTTATCATGTGGCTTGAAAAGAAGTTTTGAATGGACAAAATAATACGATGAATAAAACAGTTAAGCTTAAAAATATGAGAAAAATTATGAAGTAGATTGATATATGAAGGGCTGATTTTAACAGGACAGTTTTTCGTGATAATCCATTTTATAAAATTTGCTATACTATAATTTCATGCCATGATAATGCTTATCGGTATGGTAGATAAGCTCGATCCATTATACCTTTAGGAGCTCTCAATGTTACGTAGTTCTTATTATTTATGGCGTTCATAAGAAGCATTTTTATTTTTTTCTTAAATAGCTTTTATTCTATTTGCATACTAACCCTGCTTATGATGTACAAGAAATAATCTTGATTGATTCAATATAAGAAGGTGTTGAGAAACTTCACGTTATTCAGAATTATTACTTAATATGAAAAACGATTACTTATAACGATAAATCAACGCGTTAAAAACTTTAACTCGTTATTTGAGTTGTAAATATATTTCCATTAAAAATGGTAATAAAAGGCACATTCATCCATATTAAAATACAGTGTTTTCTCTGTTTATTGTTAATTTTCTTTTTCTATAACTCAGTATAGAAGAAAGTTGAATGAAATAGAGGGGCTTATTCGATACACTTATGGGGGTCATTACATAAGTGATGAATAGAAGAAATTTATCAAGAAAAAAGAATCTGTAGTGCAGTGGTTGAAATTCGTCATCGTTTAGAGAGACAGAGTCAAGGGATATAAAAAGTTATGGAATTATATCGTTTTGTTACATAACTGAAGGGAAAGAGGATTATGCATTTGATATCATATTTGTATACACAATCGCATATTGCGATAGTTACTTTTGTTTTGCAATCTGATCTAGCATCTTCGAAAGATGTAGAATATTTAATGACAAAAAAAGAAAATCATCATGAAATTTATACATAAGAAACAGTTACTTAAGAGATATCCGGAAGGAGAAAAATTATAGCGAAAAGTGATAATAAAACACCCTACACTCAATTCACATAAGAACAAGTCGCTTAAATATCTAAAGCGTAATTTGTTATCTGTTTTTTGAAATATAAGAATGAAAAAACCACCCCTATGACAGAAACCTTATTATTTTCAGATAACTAACATATTAGATAACATTGTACACAAAAAACCATACACAAGCAATTTATTGCAACCGCCTATGAAGATAAAATTTTCTGGAAGCTTATTATCTACTGCTTACGCAATTGCATAAAGTATATTACTTTACCGCAACAGTTCGTCCGTTACTAACAAAACCTTCTCTTTGCGCACGCTTACGAGCAAGCTTACGTGTACGACGAATAGCTTCAGCTTTTTCACGAGCACGCTTCTCAGATGGCTTCTCATAATAACTACGCATTTTCATTTCACGGAAGATACCTTCACGCTGCATCTTTTTTTTCAACGCACGGAGCGCTTGGTCAACATTATTATCACGAACGAGTACTTGCACTATCTATCCTGCTTTTTTCAGTGTCATAAATGATAGGAAAAACCTACGTCCTTTTAAAGGCATATCCAAAAGGACAAGCACCTATATCATATAAATAAGACATTTGTCTATATCGCTTTTTAAAATTCTATTCTTTTTGCAATAAAACACTTTTTATAATGAATGATAAAATTTTACGGTTATAAATTTATGAAAGTCCTTGTATTTGATCATTTTCGTCAAGATGAATTTTTTCAGCCGTGGGATAATGGGGTAGTCCCGGCATGGTCATAACATCTCCACAAATGACAACAATAAAGCCGGCTCCTGCGGAGAGACGAACTTCACGTACGGGAATTTCAAAATCAACAGGAGCACCATATTGCTTGGGATCAGAAGAAAAAGAATAAGGTGTTTTTGCCATACAAATAGGGTAGGCACCAAAACCTTCTTTTTCCCAAGATTCAAGTTGTTTGAGAATAGGGGCTGGGATGATGGCGCCACGCCCACCGTATAGCTTTGTTATAATACAATTAATTTTTTGAACGAGTGGAATATTATCTTGATATAAAACTTTAAAATGAGAATGTTTTTCTTCAATCAAGGTAACGAGTTCTTGTGCAAGTTCTATAGCGCCTTTTCCACCTTGTTCCCAATGCTTACAGATAATAGCTTTGTGTCCAGTTGTTGCAACTATTTTTTGTAATGTTTTTATTTCAGCATCGCTATCGCTGTCAAAATGATTGATAGCCACAACACAAGGAATACCGTAGTGCTCCATATTCTTTATATGTCGTAAAAGATTGGCTGTTCCTTTTTCTAAAGCGGTGATATTTTCTTCTGTCAGGTTATTTTTATCCACACCACCATTCATTTTTAATGCACGAATAGTTGCGACGATCACTGTAGCATTTGGTACAATACCTGCTTGCCTACATTTGATATTGAAGAACTTTTCTGCTCCAAGATCTGCTCCAAACCCTGCTTCTGTGACAACATAATCAGCAAGTTTTAAAGCAGTTTTTGTTGCTATAACTGAATTGCAACCATGAGCAATGTTGGCAAAAGGTCCTCCATGAACGAGAACAGGGTTATTTTCAATTGTCTGTACGAGATTGGGTTGTATAGCATCCTTGAGAAGAACTGCCATTGCACCTTCTGCATTGAGATCAGAAACGGTGATGGGCGTTTTATCATAACGATAAGCAACAATAATTTTTTTGAGTCTTTGTGTAAGGTTTTCTAAATTTTCAGAGAGACAAAGAAGTGCCATAATTTCTGACGCAACAGTAATATCAAAACCTGTTTGGCGTGGAAAACCATTTGTTATGCCCCCCAATGAAATAACAATATCGCGCAATGCGCGGTCATTCATATCAAGAACGCGTTTCCAAACAATGCGACGTGGATCAATGTTTAGAGTATTTCCCCAATAAAGATGATTATCTATTATTGCGGCAAGAAGATTATGAGCAGCTGTAATAGCATGAAAATCACCGGTAAAATGTAAATTAAGGTCATCCATTGGAACGACTTGCGCATAACCACCACCAGCAGCACCACCTTTTACACCAAAACAGGGACCTAAAGACGGTTCTCTCAAGGTAGCTATTGTTTTTTTACCAATAAGATTAAGAGCATCACTTAGTCCAACTGTTGTTGTTGTTTTGCCTTCTCCGGCAGGTGTGGGGTTGATAGCTGTGACGAGGATAAGTTTACCATCTGGATTTTTATCAAGCGATTTTATGTATTCAGAAGAAATTTTAGCTTTATCATGGCCATAGGGAATGAGATTTTCATGTGAGATACCAATTTTTTGTGCAATTTCAATAATATG
>NZ_JBHIMK010000075.1:0-1156 GCF_042194085.1 Bartonella sp. MU70NMGDW | reverse complement strand
TTGATAGATGGCGCACCCGAAGAGATTCGAACTCCTGACCCCCAGATTCGTAGTCTGGTGCTCTATCCAGCTGAGCTACGGGTGCATACATTTCAGTTTTTTACATTATCTACGACAAAGGGTTCCTAATCGTTTCATTAAAGAAATGCAAGTGAAACTTGGGGCGTCATAAAAAAAATCTCTCTTTTTTATGAGATATTTTAAAAAAGGATATAATATATTATGGTTTCAGTTAGTTTTGATATAATCATTTTTTGTTGTGACCGTACAAAGCAATATGAACGATAGTTAACTTGACGTTTTAATCTATGAAAGATAGTCAAGCAAAGATGAGATGTGTTTTTTGCGGTGGGGGGTAAGATATATACACCCGCTGTTTGGTTTTTGTGTAAAACGCCGATATTACTGTTGAAAACTATTTCAGATGAACATGACACAGCAAGGGTGGATGTATGGCGTTATTAAAAAAGAGCTTTCCGTTGGTATTTTTAATCGTCGTTTTAACGGTTACTTATTGGGCTGGAAAAAAGAGTGCAGAACAACCCATTTCTATGGTAAATAAAACAAGAGTATCGTATAAAGCTTCAAAGGAAAAAATGGGAAGACCACCGGCGAATGTTGTTGTTGATCTTGTAAAAGTTCAAGATTTTTATGAACAACTTAACGTTCTTGGGAGTGGAAAAGCTCTTGCAGAAGTCGATCTTACCCCTTTATCCTCAGGTGTTATTGATAAGCTTTTTGTATCTGCTGGTACAAAAGTACAAGTCGATGATGTGATTGCAACGCTTGATTCTAAAAAAGAGGAAATAGCGGCTGCAAAAGCAAAAGTACAACGTGATAATAATGCATTAACGCTTTCGCGCATTCTTAAATTACGCTCCAGCAATACAGCAACGGAAGTTCAAGAAATTACAGCACGTTTAGAGTTGGATAACGCAAATTTAGTTTTGCGTAATGCTGAATTAGATCTCGATCGGCGAACAATTCGTGCACCGATTCCTGGAGTTGTTGGTATTTTTCCCGTTGATGTGGGGAATAACGTGACCCTTAATACTGTAATAGGCCGTATTGAGAATAGAGAACGTATTTTGGTCGATATATGGGCCCCTGAACGATATGTGTCGCGCATCCATAAAGGAGATGAGGTAACGGCAAC
>NZ_JBHIMK010000074.1:0-9191 GCF_042194085.1 Bartonella sp. MU70NMGDW | reverse complement strand
GTTTCCATGTTTTATCTCCTTGAATATGCTGGAGATACAATGTCTTTTTGCCAATTATGTTCCAAAAGTGGTAAATATGCGCCAAAAAGGGATAGGAAAGACCGAACACAAGACGGTGATCATTACTTAAAATTCTGGAGTATTTATTTTATTATTTCATTTTTTTGTAAAAACAGCGCGTCTTCTAAAATTTTAGTTTTTATATTGTACTTATAATTAAAAGAATGCTTCAATTATTCAAAATAAATATCAAAAGTATTCAATTCAAAAAGCTATGAGAGATAAAAGAGAAGGAAGAAACATTAGTGTTCTAAGCTGTTTTTCCTTCTCTTATTATTCTATATCAAAACAATGCTAGAAAAACTTTCTAAGTTCTTTGAGTAAAAACTCCCAAAACCAGAGAGGAAAGTTGAAAAGTTTTGAGACAATGTCCAAAAGTTTCGAGATTCTCTCCAAAGTTTGTTTTTTAGTTTCGCCCGCAGTTTTTTTATACGATGTAAGAGCACTTTGATTTGAGAGATAAATTTGGTTTGATGGACCATCTTGTACTAAGAAAGTGCATTTTGTAAAGGTCATGTGTTCCCCCTTTATGACGTAGGGATTATGAACTGTAATCGGTTCATAGGTGCTACAGGTTTTCACTTTTGCATTTGCAGTTGTCATGGATTCTGTTTCAAATGTATGTGTGTAAAGGTTACTTGTGCATTTTTCGGGATTACTGTCGATTAAAGTACATTCATCCATTATGCTTTTTATGGCTGTATTTACTTTGTTTATAAAGTTTTTGAGATGTTTAGAAAATTGAGTTTCTAAGGATAGGATTTTTAGGGATGGGATTTTTATGATTGTATTCATTTTATCAAGTTTTTTTAATACTTTTTTTATTAAAGTCCCGTAAATGTCTTTAATGTTTAAAAAATCACGAACACCAAGTTTACTGATGGCATTATAGGACCACCCTGAAAGACATGCGATCATTTCAATTGATTGCTCGTCGCCTTCTTTGCTCTGTATTGCTTTTAAGTCTTTAAATTTCGGGCGGCGTAAGGTGATTTCTGTGTATGTCTTTCCTTCCACTTTAATAGGTACAAGTAATTGGTACGTGGCTAGTTCTGTTATATTCATTGATAGCCCCTTGCTTTCTAAATTAGATGCAGAATGATTCGTCAAATTTTCATTATATCATGTTTGTCAATAGCTTAGGTAATAAACTTTGTGCTGGTTATGTAGAATGAAATTCTAACAAAATGGACAAGATGAATTTAGATTTTAGAGCGAGATAGAAGCGCAATTTGCTTTATGATATTAGTGGGCTATTAAGTTTGTTTGCTCAATTATTTGTGTTGATAAAAACTTCTCCATGAGGCATTGTTATATGCTGTATTGTTACAATAATATTTGTGTGGGGAGTTTTAAGGAGAGGGAGTTTGTGGCTTCTTTTTTCTTTGAGCGTTGTAAACCACTTCTGATAAAAGATGTTGTCGGAAAAGTGATGTTGTTATCATGGAGAGGGATAGAGTTTGGGAGCGTTTTTGTTGATGATATCAATGAAAAAAAGCTGATGAAGATAGGGCAACATGAATACAACAAAATGCGCTATTTCGGATTGGGAAATATATCTCTGAAGGGGAGTTTTGATCTTTTAGCTTCTTTTGCGTATAGTTTTAAAATTGCGATTTGCTATGCTTTAAAATTAATTATAAAGTGAAGCACTAAGTGTTTATTTACGTGTTGAGTGTGTGCGTGCGGATCATACACTGGATTTATGTATCAACAAGATGAATTATTCTCGAATAAAGTAAAAGAATAAAGAAAATTTATTATTTTATTCCCTGTGGATAAAGTTAAAATAGCTTTATATTTATAAATATAAATTATTATTTTGCTATACACGTAAAATTTAAATATTTTTAAATTTAAGAAATGTGATTTTCCTGATGAAACATAAATATACATTACCATTCATTATACTTATCGTATGTTTATCAACAGGAGGTTTGATTTCTACCGATATTTTTTTACCAGCACTGGGCGATATGCGTCAATATTATCAAGTGACACAATCTCAAATTCAAAGTGCAGTGGCGGTTTTTTTGTTGGCATTGGCACTTGGACAGCTCATTTATGGGCCGCTGAGTGATAATTTTGGGCGTAAAAAAACACTTCTATTGGGCTTATTCTTGTGGTTATTTACGACACTTGGTGTGATTTATACGGTTCATATTCACGCTTTTCTTGTGTTACGTTTTTTGCAAGGTCTTGGTGCTTGTGCGGGACTTGTCTTAAGTCGTGCAATTATCAATGATTTGTTGGATAAAAAAGCGGCTGGAAAACTTTATTTGATTGTTTTCCCTTTTATTGGAATGTCACCAGCACTTGCACCTTTCATTGGTGGACTTTTGATACAAGCTTTTCATTGGCAGGCAACTTTTATCTTTTTAAGCTTTTTTATATTTTTGACCATTTTTCTATGTTGTTTTGTGCTAACCGAAACTCTACCTCCTCAGAAGCGGCAGCATTTTTCTCCGGTAGGATTTATGAAGGCATATTTAGGTGTTCTCAGAAATAAACAATTTATTTTTTATGCACTTATTCCGTGTTTTTCTTACGCTGCCTATTTTGCTTATATTGTGGAGTCGCCTTTTTTACTCACGACTTTGGGGTTATCGCCGATACACATTAGTTATAGCTATATTGGTGTTTCGTTTCCCTATATTTTGGGAAATCTTTTGGCGCGATGGTTTTTTGAACGCGAGTCTATGGAAAAGACTGTGGGGAGAGGGTACATTATTTTTGTGATAGGTGGTGTGCTGTTTGCTTTGCAAATGTATCTAAGTCCATGGCCCCTTGTGACAAGTTTTATGGCTATTGCTGTTCTTACTTTTGGCAATGGTTTTTTATTGCCGTTAGGAACAGCGTTGGCTATTTCATCGCATCCGAAAGCTGCGGGAGCGGCTTCTGGTGTTATGGGATCTTTGCAATTAGGAAGTGCGGCACTCAGTGCAGCGGTTATCGGAAAGATATCTGGTCATAGCCCACGGGCTATGGCAACTTTGTTAGCTGTGTGTTGTATGATTGGTTTTATCATTTATATTCAAAAAGCGCGTCATTTTATGACTTCAGAAATGAACTGAGTAAAATGATAAAAAGAAAGCATTATGCGGAAATGTTTTTGATGTTGTTCACGAATGGGGTACCTGTACATTAGATGAATTTTTTTATTAAGTTGTTGGATTGAGTGGGTTTAAAATTTGTTACAAGCTTAGTTTGAGTTTAACAAATCGATTATGATGGGGGGAGAGTATGAGCCTAGAGTTTCAACATATTTTCATTATATTGGATGGGAAAAGTTTTGGCTCTAATGCATGTTTTAAATAAGGGGAGGAATTGATCAATGAGCCTTCCTATTATTATTCTTTCTCCTGTAATGCCAATTTGGGATGGTGGTGTTTTTTGTTCTCCATTGACAAAGCTATGCTTATCAAAAGGATACCCAGTCACTCTGTTGGATACGCTTTCTCTTTTTCCTAAGGGTTCTCATGTGCTCAATCATGCTGCTGTAGACATTTTATCTTTTATGGCAGAAAAACTTAAAAGCTATTTTAAAGAGCCCGCAGTGCTTGTGGGATTTTCTATGGCTGGAATGTTGGTACAAATATTGGCAGCACGGCTTCCCAATGTTCAAGCTGTGCTTGCTGTGAATGCACCTGGCTATCCAGATAAGGTTTTGCAACGGCGCCTTGGAGATATTCTTGCCTCCTTAGAAAATAATGATTTGTCGGGGGCTTTGGAAATACTCAATGGTTTTATGCATCCTTCTGGCATTATGAAAAAAAGAGTTTTATTGGAGATTCCCGATAAACAAAAAAGCGTGGCAATTGAACGCATGAGAAGAGGGTTTAAACTCTTATTAGAAATAGATGCTAGAGATGAAATAGTTAAGTATAAGGGGAAGTTCTTAGCTTTAGTGGGAGAAAAGTCGCAACTTGCAACGGTAGATAATCAGACGAAAAGTCATTTTTTCAATCATGAATATAAGATTATTTCTGGTGCTGGTACGCGTTTGTGGGAGGATAATCCTACTATGACAGATGCAGTCATTGATGAGTGGATTGATGAGTTATGAAAAAGAAAGTTCTTGTATTACCTGGTGATGGGATAGGACCAGAGGTTTGTGATGCTGCGTTGAGGGTCTTAGAGCAATTCCAATTGCCGATTGAGTTTACTTATGGTGATATTGGTTTTGAATGTTGGAAACGGGAAGGAGATCCTGTCCCTCAAGCAACTTGGCAAAAAATTATTCAGAGTGATGCTATTTTACTTGGTGCTGTGACCAGTAAAGGAAAAGAAGCGGCTTTAAAAGAACTTGCACCGCATTTAAAAGAGCAAAAACTTGCCTATGTGTCACCGGTTATTCAGCTTCGCCAAAAATTAGGGTTGTTTGCAAATATACGTCCTGTAAGATACATCTTTGGTCCGAGAAAACCTTTTCATTTTTGTGTTATCAGAGACAATAGTGAAGGCCTTTATGCTGGATTGGATTTTCGGGGTATTTCTCCTGAAACAGCCGTTTGGCTAAAACATCCCAATTTAACAAAATATGGGCTTGAGGAAGCTGCGTGGACAGTCCGTTTGCAGACACGCTTTGGTTTAGAGCGGTTATTTGAATATGCTTTTTCTTATGCGAGGAAATATGGCTTTAAGCGCGTTACTTTTGCTGATAAGCCCAATGTTATGCGAGAAAGTGGACAATTTGCTCAGGAAATTTTTGAGAAGATTGCGCAAAACTATCCGGAAATTGAAGCAGATATTCACAATGTTGATGCGGTTGCTTTGTGGATAGCAACAAAGCCAGAGCAATTTGGGGTGATTGTTGCTGAAAACATGTTTGGCGATATTCTCTCTGATCTTGCCGCTGGAGTCATGGGGGGATTAGGGCTTGCTCCTCATGTGAATGTGGGGAGCGAGATTGCTTGTTTTGAGCCTGTTCATGGCAGTGCACCACGTATTGCTGGACAGAATAAAGCAAATCCTTCTGCGATGCTTTATACCACGGCTTTACTTTTAGAGCATTTAGGTTTTAAAGATGCAGCAAAACAACTATCTGAGAGTGTTGATCAGGTTATTCGTGCTGGAAAAACTGTTACCTATGATCTTGGAGGTGTAGCCTCTACCCGTCAAATGGCTGAAGCTGTTCGCAATGTTCTTGTGAATCCTGTCTCTATTTGTCATGCGGCAATTATTACGATTGGTGATGAACTCCTTTCAGGACAATATTTGAATACGAATTTGCAGGATTTGAGTCAGAGCTTGAATAAAAGAAATATTCAAGTCACGCGTCATTTTGTTTGTGCTGATCAATTACAGCAAATCAGTGAGACTGTTGTTTCTTGCCTTGGACAAGAAGATCTTATCATTATCAGTGGGGGATTGGGACCAACATCAGATGACATAACACGTGATGCGGTTTCTCAAGCTGTAAAGCAGCCTTTGGTACATCATGAAGATGTTTGGCAAACAATAAAAGGTCAATTACAACGATTAGGGATTTTGGTGGATAAGAGTAATGCGCGTCAAGCATTGTTTCCTGAGACAGCAACCGTGCTTGATAATCCTACGGGTACAGCACCAGGCTTTTATCTTTCTTGTGATGGAAGTACGCTTGTTGTTTTGCCTGGTCCGCCATCACAGGCTCTTGCGCTTTTAGAGAATTATTTAGAACACAACGAGAAGAAATATTCTTTTGTATCGCGTGCGGGGTATGCATGGACTTTGATTGGAATTGATGAAAGTACCATTGCGCAGTGGGTTGATTGTCATCTTGAAAATGAGCCATTTGAACGGCATTTTTTATGGAAAAGCCCCTATGTTCTTGTGCAGCTTGTTGGTCAGTCATCGGCACCTTTGGCACAGCATTTAATCGAACAATTTGAAGATCATTTTCACTCCTATTTGGTTGGTGCAGAAGTTACTACTGCTTGTAAACAATTGAAAAAGCATACAGAGGTTCATTGGTCTTCCAATGATCCATATCTTTTAAAATATTTTCAGCCCATAGAAAAAAGTACAAAAAATATTCCACTGCTTGAGGTTGAAGTGAGCCTAGAACCTTCTATCGAGACATTAGAAAATCAAGAAGAAAGCCTTGGACATGCCACGATGACTATACGGATGAAAGGTTATGGTGATGATCGTGTAACTTTTCCCTATACGCGACCACTTTTAGGTGCCGTCTTACAAGAATATGCAGCTTGGTTGGTTTTAAAAAGAGTTTTGCAAACTGAGAAAAGCAAATGAACCTCTATGGGGACGTAAAAATATTGCTCAAATTATTGAACGTTCTATTATAAGAAGTATTTTGATCCTTTTCTTAAGTGGTTTTTATCTATAGGTTAAACTTTCTTTTAATGTGTAATTAAATGACTTTGATTAATTCAAGATTAAGAAAAACTTTACGATATTAGGCTTGCTACATTCAATATTTATAATGATTAATTATTATTATAAATCAATTCGTTATCTTTCATAGAGCTGATGACAAGGAATCCAGAGACTTCATGTGCCTCAAGCGTTGTAAATAATTGAGATTCTTTGTAAATCAAAAAGCGATGGTGTGAAAAGACAAGAAGTTGTGTCATTTACAGGAAAGCTTTGCAAATTTTATTGAAAAATATGTCCAGTTTATTGCGAATATGTGCCATTCAGTTATCTGATAATAAATTGCTGTAAAGAGCTTATAAAAATTTTTCCTTTAAGTTTTTGTGTGATTGCACGATCGTTGGGTGTTCGCTTCCGAGGGGCGATATTTTTCAATGTGATAACAGGAAGAATTATTTTTCTGTAAGACGTGAAAATTCAAGGAGTGATTATTTTATGCTTTTGTTTTCTTTTCGATTGGTAATTTTTAGGAATTTGTTTGAGGAAAATATTTAATGCGGTGCGTTTGTGAATGTGGTTAAAAACATTTTACGCGTGTGTGGGGGAGAAATAAAATGTGTCTTAATTGTTGATAAGAGTGTCAATGTTTTTGATGAACAAATTTTAGGCGTAATTCTTAGTATCTAGATAGGAAGTTCATTGCATTTTTAACAGTTCGTGTCCTATCTGTTGTGATGCGCAGTGGTCTTTTTTAGCAAAAAAGAAAGGGCTTTTATGTATCAGATTGATTACAACAGTTATCGTTCTGTCAAGAGTTTTAATCGTCGCGTTCGTTTTCTCGTTATGCATTATACGGCTCTTGATTTTAAATCCTCGATTATGGCGCTTACAGGAGAAAAGGTTAGTGCACACTATCTTGTTCCTGATCCTTCAGAGCAGACATATCGTGAAGCAGGCTTTAAGGACATGCGTATTTTTAATCTGGTTGATGAAAATGAGCGTGCATGGCATGCGGGTGTGAGTTCATGGGCTGGGCATAGTCATCTCAATGATGCATCTATCGGGATTGAAATCGTTAATTTAGCGACGGGTCATTCTGAGTCTCCAGAAGAGACAGTTGATTTTATGGCTTATCATGATGAGGGTGGTATATTTCCTCCTTATAATCCAATACAAATTGATGCCGTTAAGGAACTTGCCTTGAATATTCTTCAACGGTATCCCGATATTATGCCAACTGATGTTGTGGGACACAGTGATATTGCTATTGGAAGAAAAAGTGATCCAGGAGCAGCTTTCCCATGGAGAGAACTTTATAGGGCAGGTATAGGAGCATGGTATGATGATGAACTAAAAAGTCATTATCAAGAGCAATTTTCTAAGAACTTGCCGCCCAAAGAAGATATTTTGGCGAAGCTAAAATGTTATGGATATGACATTTCTGCTGCGTGTACCCAAACAGGATACAAAGATTTGATCCGAGCATTCCAACTTCATTTTCGTCAAGAAAATTATGATGGGATTCTAGATGTTGAAACAGCAGCAATTCTTTATGCATTGGTTGATAAATATTTTCCGTGAATTCAACGTGTTTTAATTGAAAATATGGTTATGATGACGTGTAAGCCTTTTTCTTATCAAGAGAGGCTTCTTTTTTCCAATGCGCTTTATGTAAAAAAGGGCATTAATCGTGTAAAAAATCCCATGTACGGTATAAGGCGTTTTATGGAAACATAACGCTATAGAATGCTTTATGATTTCCAGAGATTAAATTTACTGGTTCTTTGTCTTATATTTTGCTTCCTTTTTTACAGTGACGTTCATAAAGAATATAATCTAAAGTCCTCTATTAAGTTAGCTTCATTTTTATGCTTAATAAAAGTGCCTAGAACCATCATAAACTTTTCCAGATCTCAATGTTACTACAGTCCTTGGAACTTAAAACGATTCATAAAGGGTTTTCTTTACTCGTTTTTATTCACACGGCTCTCTCCATTCGTCGTGTACAAGTGAATGGTTTTGGTTGATTGAAACATGGGACAGGTCTGAAATGGAGAATCCTACGATATTCTGGACTTTTATTCAACATGCAAAATAATAAATTGTCATTATAAATTAATGTGATGCAGATTCAAAAAAAGGTGGGTCGTTTACAGATTGCTACTGATAGGAGTCTCTATTCTTTAGATGGGGAAGAGGTTAATTCATTTTTTGAAGATATATCTATTTTCTCTTTTATTGCTTTAGGGGATATTTTCATCGTTTTGATAACATGTTTCTTGATGATTAAGTTTTTTAATGCGCGGCAGTGTTGTAAAATGTTGTGTTTTAGGATGTTAATAGAAGACACATTCATGCATATCAAAAACACAATGATGTCTTGTTTTTTTCAATATTTTATTTGTTCAGTACAGAACTTACCTGAGAAGTTCATGACCTAAATTAACAAAGGTTAGGTATAAATTACCAACAAAAATCAATTTGGTAATAAAGAAAAGGTATTTGTTCACCTGGGTACGCAAGAGATTGTTTGAATGGATGTGTAAGAACCCACGTATGCAGTGTTCTTATCAAGTACATCAGGTTAATTTTCTGAGAATATTTTTGTGAAAGTGAGTATTTTTTTTCAAAAAGACAAGAAAATAACGATCAAGAAAGATGCTCATGATGTTTGATTACAAAAATAAAAACTGGCAACATATGTTGCCAGTTTTTAAAATCTTTAGCTTAAATAGTATTAGAATGAACGCTGTAAACGGATCATACCTTGAAAAGCACTTTTCTTATTGAATAAATGTTTTTCATCATTATTT
>NZ_JBHIMK010000073.1:0-9481 GCF_042194085.1 Bartonella sp. MU70NMGDW | reverse complement strand
AGGACCAACCACCCCCCACAAAACACCGCAAATGATGCCACATGAAGAAGAACCGTAGTGCTAAAAAGAATATGGGTCCTCACAAGCCCTATAGCAAGAGGGAGAGAAAGGCACACTGTCATTATTTAAATAAAAACTGCAACTCCCCTATAACCCCACCATCACAGCCTCACCATCACACACTTAACAACTTAACACCCCTCTTCCTCCCAACTTCCCCTCCATTCACAGCACTCTTTCCCCCATTTATCTCACCCCATTCCCCGCCAGACAAAAGCCCAACATGACCCCAAAACACGCACAATGCATAAATCCATAAGTCCTCCACTTCACTTTTACAGATTCACATTTTTACGCTTTTACATCTTTACAGAACGTAAGCCAACGAAACTTCCAAACTATCGCCCCGCACACCGCTTTGTAAACACTGGTCTGTAAACAATCCAGCTTCTTATCTAAGGAAGGACTACTGATCACTTCATATAATTATCACCACCCCCCAAAAGACGCACTTCATCAGACAAGGCAGTTAAGTCCAGCCTAAAATATTCCCCACACACTCTTCTCCAACCAACGCGCTTAACACCCCTCTTCCTCCCAACTTCCCCGCTCCATTCACAAATGCGTCCCCCCATTTATCTCACCACATTCCACGCCAAACAAAAGCCCAACATGACCCAAAACACGCATAATGCATAAATCCACAAATCCTCCACTTCACTTTTACAGATTCACATTTTTACGCTTTTACATCATTACAGAACAAAGCTAAAGGAAAGGTTCACCACCCCACGCTGCTCTATAAACAATAGTCTATAAACGAACAAAGCTTTTTGCCTAATCCCCTTACAGTCTTCAGACACCCCTCCTCAAACGACAGCACTTCCTCAGACTCAACAAATCAAGCCCTATCATGAATATTCTAGCTCTTCCCCCCTAAAAGAGCGATGTTTTATGGCATAACAGAATAAAAAATATTTTTGATTTTTCTTGCCAATTTTCTGAAACTACTTTACCATTTAAAAGTGTAATTTTGGTCGTCTACGCAGCGATCAAGAGGGAACTGAAAGCCCTAAGCTCTAGCGTAAAAATGAACCCACTCTTGTGGGTGTCCCGGGGTTCCGGGAGATTTTGCTATGTCCAGGTGCTTTAAGCACTAAAAGCAAAAAGCTGACTAGAGCTCAGTACTTTCAGACTCCCGGAATACCAATGCGAGGGCGCTCGCAACCGGAGGGGGGCTTTAAGTGCCAACTAAAAATCCACATTTTATCGACATTTTGATAGGCAAAAGAATCCGTTACAGGCGCATTTCAATAGGACTTTCCCAAAAAGCATTAGGGAGCCATTTAGGCGTCAGTTTTCAACAAATCCAAAAATACGAAAAAGGCTTCAATCGTGTAAGTGCCAAATGTTTACTGGAAATCGCCCAAAAACTAGAAATTCCCGTGAACTTTTTTTATGCAGACCTTGCCACAAAAGAAAATCTTTCAATACATGCCCCACACCATGATCAAGAAACCTATAGCGAAAAAGAACACACCCTTTTAAAAAATTTTAGAGAGCTCCAGCCGAAAAAACAAAAGGCAATCTTATGGTTAATTTCTGATTAAGCAAAAATGCAACGATCAATATATCCTCCCCCCCTGCTTAAAATTTCCCATACCTGATATCCCCCCCAAAGAGTGATGTTTTACAGCATGATAGGATAATTCACGCTATAGCTTGTTTTCTGTTTCTGTTATTGCTTTAAGCCAAGCTGCTTGAGGATCAGCGACTGGGGTTTAAAGTTTGACTATTCGTAGCAAAGCAGAGTCACACAAAAATGACATTGTTGCTCAAAACCATGCCCCCTATTGAGTTTACGAGACAGTGGAACAGTGTCAAGAAGGCAAAGCCCCGAAAAAAAACATATGAGCGGTTAAGTAAAAATCAAAAATTGAATCTATAACGTTGAAAAAGCTTCCCGATGCTGGATTATTCCCGTGCCCCCTGAATCTCAGAAAAATGATTTAAAATACATGTTTCGTTGATGAGCCAATCATTGAGAACGAACAATTGACAAAGAACGGTTCACCAATATCCTGATAGCCAATAAACAGAATAATCCACTCAATCCAGAAAGAAGGAACAATTTTCCAGCCGAAGTGTGACCTAAAACAAACGCTCCAACAAAGGGCGCCACCAACATAGCTAAATTTTGTATAGACTGCACCCATCCGGAAGCCACCCCAATCTGTTCATTGAAATTGCTTACCAGATAAACATTAGAAGATATGGAAAAGTAAGCGCTCACCATTCCAATAAGAAAAAAACAGAACAACAAAGTCTCAATACGGAGTAAATCAAAGTAAAAAAAGCACACTGAGATCATGACAAAACCAATCATTGATGACATTGCCGGCATTAACAACTCCGATATTTTGCCTGTAAGGGGTTTATGCTTTGATTGTTTCACACGCCAAAACCCATAGAGAAAATTACCAATCGCCGAAGCCGATACCAACATCCCAAGAGCTTGTTTATTCATTTTCATTGCACTAAGAATAACGGGCAACTGATTATTCACCATAAAGATCATGGCAAAATACACAAATATCACCGCCACATAGGCATACCAAGTTGTCCCATAAAGCCTCTGCTGTGCTTGCGTGGTATTCGCTTTTTTTATTCTTAGCGACGAGACAGGTTGTGCACCAATAAAACAAAACACGATAAAGCCTAGCAATGTCAGAAATCCAGAAAACAATAAAGTATATGTATCTGACAAAAATGCAGAGAGAGCACTACCCAAAGCAGGTCCTATCATCTTCGCCATGCTATTGATCATATTAAGCACAGAATAGTAACGAGTCCGTCCGTTTTCAGGCACCGAATTTGCACTAAGAACGGAAATTGCAGGCATGGCGACACTATTGAATATCGCTCGAATAACTGCCAATATAATAAATCCTTGCAGACTCGTCGCCAGCAATAAACCGACAGTACATAGCGCCCGTAACAGCAGTGACGCCCGCAGCCAATGGATCATAGAACGATGACTTACCAACATTCCAATTGGCTTAGACAGAACGATACCAGGTAATAATGTTGCCGCTCCAATAAAAGCGACATCATATTGATCAGCTTTCCAGATGAACACAGATACGGTCAAAATCACGATATAATCAATCCAGCCCCCAAATGACACCATGCCATTACCCAGCAAAAGCACCAACAAGCGATTGTTTGCTGCCCCATCTCTTTGCACCAAAACACGCACCCCTCTTTTTCCTTAGCAATACTTTAGCAATATTGATGAGATGATCAATTCTTCCCTCACACCCTAAAGGCATTATCGACCTTCCCGCAACAAAGCACCAGCAAGCGATTGTTTGCTGCCCCATCTATTTGCACCAAAACACGCGCCCCTCTTTTTCCTTAGCAATACCTCAGCAATATTGATTGGATGATCAATTCTTCCCTCACACCCTAAAGACATCAACAACTTTCACGCAACAAAGCACCAGCAAGCGATTGTTTGCTGCCCCATCTATTTGCACCAAAACACGCGCCCTTCTTTTTCCTTAGCAATACTTTAGCAATATTGATGAGATGATCAATTCTTCCCTCACACCCTAAAGACATTATCGACCTCCCCGCAACAAAGAAATTTATAATGATCCATGGTAACCACTAGTGCTAAGTCTTAGATATGTATTAACACTTCCACCATTGATTGAACTTAATCTGCATCTCTACGAACGACGACAATAAGCAAGCCGTTAATCCAACCCTTGAATCCATTTACGATAATCCCGCGTACCCCCTTAAGCTCCAACACAAAAAACACTCTGAGCATTCTCTCCTCAAGAGGACTCTTTATTCTTCCTCATCACTTTTCTGCGGCGGGGGCGGTAAAATATAAGCGCCAGAAAGCCAACGATTAAGATCAATGGCTCGGCACCGTGTGGAACAAAAAGGATAGGCGTTTTGTTGTGCCATCTGACCACAAATCGGACAAGGATGCGGAGGGCGAGTCTCTTTTTGCAAATTGAGCTCTTTTTTTTCTTGGCGCACCTTTGTCATTTGCTCCTTCATTAGTTTTTCTTCTGTTCCTTTTTTTTCATTTTGGCTTTTCTCTTTTTTTTGGTTTTCACCTTGCATTGATCTTGCCTTAAAGTTTTTCTAATGCGTTTCTTCAGCCCAGTGCGTAAAAAGCGGATAGTGATAAGCGGTCAAGAGATCGGCTGTTTCAGCCAACGGTAAACCAACCACATTGGAATAAGAACCCCTGATATAGACAACAAAAGCACCGGCTTTTCCCTGAATAGCGTAGCCACCCGCTTTCCCTTGCCATTCTCCTGAAGCAAGGTAAGCCTTCATCACAGCAGGGGTTAAGCGTCTAAAACGGACACGACTTTCAACCAATTTTACGGTTTTTTTCCCCTTTTCATTCAAGGCACAAATAGCGCCATAGACCTTATGCGCCCGCCCCGAAAGGTATCGCAAACATTCATAAGCCTCGTCTTCACCCTCTGGTTTAGGGAGAATGGTGCGCCCCACAGCCACCACCGTATCAGCAGCCAAGATAATCATTTTCTGTTGAGGTAATTCTTCTTGAGCATTCTGATTGTACCAGCGCAAAATTTCTTGGGCTTTCAGGGCTTTTTCTTTTGCCAAACGTTTGGCAAGGTTTGCAGGATGTTCTTTTAATTTTGGCGTTTCATCAATATCGCTTGCACAAACCTGCTGAGGATCAATCCCTATTTGTGCTAAGAGCGCTAAACGCCTTGGCGAAGCGGAAGCAAGCACCAAATGAATTTCTTCTGTAAGAGCATCTGCCAAACGTTTTTCCCCCCACTCTCTTATATTTTTCATTTCCACCCCTTCACAATCGACTTCCCTCTCACCCCTTTTAAACACCCCCTTTTACGCGACCCCCTTTAAGCGCCCCTTTTTAAGCACTCCCTTTTAAGAGCCCCTTTTTAAGCGCCATTAATCTCCTTGATCTTTTTCCGCATTAATTTTACAGTTTTTCAAGGCCATTCAAACACTCCCCTTTTTTCACTCATGAAAAGCAAGCTTAAAAACTGTTAAAAAATAATAGAAATAATATGATGGCTTTTACAAAAAAGCACAAGCCACCCCTAAGGCTACTTATAGCGATATGTAATGCGCCCTTTTGTCAAATCATAAGGTGTCATTTCCACCATGATTTTATCACCTGCCAACACGCGAATACGATTTTTTCGCATTCTACCAGCAGTATGCGCAATAATTTCATGATCATTTTCCAGTTTCACACGAAACATTGCGTTCGGTAAGAGTTCAGTAACGATACCAGAAAATTCTAAAACTTCTTCTTTTGACATAAACAAACATTTCCTTTACAGTGCACATTTTTGTTAAGCTGTGCGTTATTTCCAGCGTTCATACCCTATTTTCTTAAGTTTGTGAATAAAAATTCAACAAAAAGAGAAAGGTTTTTCAAGTTTACTCTCTCATGCGCTCAAAAAACATCACCCCACACATTTTGGCACAAAACTTTCTCTCCACCAATTTTACCCACCCATTTCCTCCAATTTTTATGATGATCTTGATTTCAGAGTGACGAGAAATTACGCTAAATTTTCTCCCCCTCAAGCATTTTCCCAACGCCTCTGACTTATCCTCCACCACTTACAAACAATCATCCTCCCTCCAACTTTTCCTCACCTTCTCCCTTCCACACCTTAAACATGCGCCCTTCAGATAAACACCACTCCCCACACCAAAAGCCCCCTCCTTTTCTCAAAAACCTCCTCCATTCTTCACGCAGCCTTCCACAACATCCTTCACCACCCCACACGCCACTCTCTATGCATTTCCCGCACAGCCTTGCCCCATTTTTCCTCTCTCCACACATTTCCTCTAAGCCACTCCTTCCATTTATGTTGCTCTCCCTACCTTCGAAAACACGATCCCCATACATTGCGTATCATTAACCACAACGCCCCTAACGACATAAAGCCTTTTCCTTTTTTGCACATTTCCGTTTTCACGCTTTTACACATTTACAGAAAGCAACCAAATGAAACTTCCACCCCTCCCCACACCACTCTAAAAACAATACTCGACAACCCAGCTTCTTACCTAGCCAACACCCCCTATAAACTTCAGATCCCCCCACGGACTTCAGATCACACCCCTCAAACGAGACTATTTCACCAGACCAGAAAAGGAAATCCAGCCTAAATATTCATCACACACTCTCACAAAAAACACCTTGATAAATTGATATGCCTGATACCACACCCCCTATAAGCTCCCCTTCTAATCATGATTTCGGAGCCGCGTGAGAGAGACAAAACAAGCCGTTAGGTTTCTTGGGGTCAAGGACGCCGTTAGGCGCCATGTAATGGTCTCCTTGACCTTAAGAACCTAGGATTGTTAGTCTCCTCATTAAACGCGGATCTGAAATCATGATTTTGGTGAGCGTTCCGGAGAGTTTGAAAGACGGACAGCCTCTCATTAAAAAATAAAGTTTATAAATAAAAACTATTTTTGTTTGCCAATCTCCTGAAATTACTTTATGACTTAAAAGATATTTTGATCGTCCACGCAGCGATCAAGAGGGAAAACAAGCCCTAAACCCTAGCGTACAATAGAACCCACTTTTGTGGGGGGCCCGGAATTCCGGGAGTTTTTGCTATGTCCAAGTGCTTTAAGCACTAAAAGCAAAAAAACTGACTAGGGTTCAGTACTTGTGACTCCCGGAATACCAATGCGAGGGCGCTCGCAACCGGAGGGGGGCTTGAAGTACAAACTAAAATCCAAATTTTATCGACATCTCTATAGAAAAAAACGCTATTTATAATCCATATTTCGCACTTTTTTAAAGAGTACCCAATCTTGTAGTCTTTAAGATTACTTTGATTCTTCTTGCCAATCTCCTGCAATTACTTTATCACTTAAAGAGTGATTTTGATCGTCTACGCAGCGATCAAGAGGGAAAACAAGCCCTAAACCCTAGCGTACAATTGAGCCCACTTTTGTAGGTTTCCCGGAATTCCAGGAGATTTTGCTATGTCCAAGTGCTTCTCAGCACTAAAAGCAAAAAGCTGAGTCAAGTCAGTGTTTTCAGACTCCCGGAATACCAATGCGAGGGCGCTCGCAACCGGCGGGGGGCTTGACGTGCAAACCAAAAATCCACATTTTATCGACATTTTGATAGGCAAAAGAATCCGTTACAGGCGCATTTCAATAGGACTTTCCCAAAAAGCATTAGGAAACTATTTAGGCGTCAGTTTCCAACAAATCCAAAAATATGAAAAAGGCTTCAATCGTGTAAGCGCAGGGTGTTTACTCGAAATCGCCCAAAAACTAGATGTTCCCATAAGCTTTTTTTATGCAGACCTTGCTACAAAAGAAACTCTCTTACACCACAATCAATACACCTATAGCGAAAAAGAGCACGCCCTTTTAAAAAATTTTAGAGAGCTCCAGCCGAAAAAACAAAAAGCAATCTTATGGTTGATTTCTGATTAAGCAAAAGCGCACACAAAGCATAAATCCCTCCGCATCATTTTACGGATATACATTTTTATTTTACGGATCAACGTTTTGATGCTTCTCTACATTTACAGAAAGCAGCCAAACGAAACTTTCAAATTCCTCTCGCACCGCTTTGTAAACATAGGTTTGTCAACAATACAGCTTCTTACTCTAGCGAATTCCCCTGCTGATTTCAGATCACCACCCCTCAAAGGATGATATTTCATCAAACGCGACAGATACGTCCTATTTTAAAATATTCTTGCCCCTTCACCACCCTAAAGTAAGATCACGCAAAGCACCGGTCAATCCCACGTCAAAAGCAACTTCCCCACACCCCAATCTTCTCTCCCGTCAACACACCCACCTCTTCATTAAAACGCCCCCTCCCTTCATAAGACTCTTTATCCCCACACCCCAATCTTCCCTCCACTCCTCTCATCACATGCCATGCCATGCCATGATAAAATCACACACCACGCATAAAGTCCCAGCTTCCTTTTTTGCACATTTCCGTTTTTATGTTTTTACATATTTAAAGAAATCAGAAAATCTGTAAAAAATCATTACACAATAACGTTCTCGACAACTGTCTTTAAAATCTCGCCTCCCTTTTCATTTAAATCCTCCTATTTTTACTTAAATCATAGATATAAACCGCCCTATTATTTCCCTTGACCAACATAAAATTTTTCGACAAATTCTAGCTATCAAAAGGGTTCATAAGAAGCATTTTACGACTTTTAAAAGAACTTTTATTTACACCCAGTGCTTTCTTGTAACGTACGAGAGTACATTTAATTGATTGACTAGAAGAAAATTTGAAATGAGAGAACCTTTTCGTTTTTCTCATTCAACATTCGCAACGATAACTTATCCTTATAAGTCAGTATTTTTTCGTAAGACAAAACGCACAAAACACACGATACTTGCGTTGCATATTCACACGCTTGTTTTAAAGACAGATCTCTCAACGCTCGTCACACCCATTTCGCAAACGCTATCCATAAAGGCATGGTAAAGCCCCCATGAAGGGAATAAAATCCATTCAACCCTCCTTATCTTTACGCTTATGCAGGAACAAAACCGGCACTATCACAAAAATTCTGCCAGCTTCTAATGTTGCCGACAGCCTTCAGTTCAAGAGCCAATTCATTAAAGTTATGCCTTTCTTGTAAAGTTTTGACCCACATGGCCCGCCCGCTCATGATGTGCAAGCAAGTAATTTTAATTGATTCAATATAAGAGAACTGATGATGAGAAAATCTTATTCTATTCAGCGTTGTGCTTCACGTTGAAAATGATTTCATTATAAATCAATATATTAACAAATAGGAGAGTCATCATCAAGATGCTTACCTTTTTCTAAAAAAGGCTTCACATTGAAAAAACATCTAAAAATTAGATAAAAAAAAAGGTTTGCCTCTAATAAACAAACCCCTGTAGAAAATTATTCAGATAATTTTCAAAATTTTAAATTAATCCCTCTAAAAGCAGCAAAGATACTTCAGAAGCATCAAAAATGAATACAAAGGTTTATTTAACACAACGTTAAGAAAAATCAAGAGGAAAAAAATTTTATCGTTAATGCACCTTTAAAAAACGAATTTTTTAACCCACGCGGCTCAACAATTTGGGGCTGCCCTATAAACGCCTCCGACCAATCCCTTCATCTCCCTCAAAAGACCGTATAAAAGGTTCACAGAGCAGGTCTTCGCTAAAAAAATACCAATCGCAAGCGCTCATAAAAGGCAGCGTTGGCATAAAAGATCAGATTATCGAAAAGCTTGCTGAAATGTCTTCCCAGTCAATAAAAAAGAAGCGGACTTTTAAATATTTCCGCCTCTTTAACAATAAAACCATGATGAGGGATTATTAAAAAATTTCAAGACTATGAAGGGAACCAATTTGATAACAATTCATACCTTACAGGATCATCGGCACATTGTCCGCCACCACATTCCAGTAT
>NZ_JBHIMK010000072.1:0-9554 GCF_042194085.1 Bartonella sp. MU70NMGDW | reverse complement strand
AAGCCATCGACAATCGAATTAGCCAGATCTTCGCCCGCTTGTTCCATACCAGCCTTGGCACTCTCCGAGAGCTTTTCCTGTGTAAAAAAACTCTTCAACCATTGCCAAAAGTTGGAAAAGCTTTGTTTAACGCCCTCCCACAAATTGCCAAACCACTCGGCAACAGAGGAAAGCTCTTGTTTAAACTTTTGCCAAACTTGAGAGAGATCAAAAGCATTGGCGATTATATTTTTCCAACGCGTAATGGTGGTGGTATCAGCACCAAAAAAGCGCATGACGGCTTCAAAGGCTTGCCCAAAAGCCCGAGATACCCCCCGTGCAAAGCCCTTCATAAAAGAAGAAAAACGATCCCAATATTTCCACAAAGCAAAACCAGCAGCAAGGATGACAGCCACAACAGCAGCAACCACAGCCCCTATTGGGGTAAAAATACCCCCCACAACAGAGGAAATACCCGCCCCAACCACTTCGATCACTGTCCCCACAGAGCCAAAAGAGGCAGCAAATGCACTTCCTGAGACAGCAATCCCCCGTAAAGCCCCGACCAACAAGGTCATGGGGCGTAAGAGTCGGAGTGAACTTGCCCCAAGACCCGCGGTTAGCAAGCCCAGCGAGCGCCCTGCGGCTGCTAAGCCCCGCCAGCTTGCAGCAACACCACGACTGAGTACTCTAAGCTTAATAAAAGACGTGATCAATTGAAGAAGCCCAAGGCGTGTCCCGGCAAGAGTAAAGCGCAAAACCCGTAGAGCAATATTAAAAGCCATAAGGGCAGCAATGGTTTTGATGATGGCGCTTGTTAAAGTGGGATGGGCATTCGCCCACGCCATCAACCCATTGGTAAAATTGCCAACACTTTCCATCAAACTGTTGAGGGGGGGCAGAAGCACTTCACCAATGCTAATCCCTAAAGCCACAATGCGGTTTTGCAACAATTCAAATTGCCGCATGGCACCGGTTGCTTGTTTGTCTGCTTCTTGTTCTACCGAACCTTTAAAGACTTGTGGATCTTTCACATAATCTAAAGCTTGCCCTAACAATTCGGGATTGCCCACCAATTTGGCAAAATCACCAGTAAAATCGCGCCCAGCAATGGCAATCAGCGAACGCATCCCCTGTTCGGATTTACCCAACACATTAAAAAAGCGTACCAAGGTACCGGTGGCATCTTTGTCCAGATCTTGCATGAATTTTTCGCGAGAAAGCCCAATATTGGCAAAAGCATCTTCAATATGTTTGCCCCCTGCCTGAATGCGCGCACTCATGGCATTAAAACCACGCGCGGCACTCTCTGGAACAATCCCAGCAGAAATCATCGCCGTACCAAAAGCTGCTGTTTCCCGCGCGGTGAGCTTAAACATGGTTGCCGCACCGGTGGCACGATTGGTAAAGTCAGACACTTCACTTGCCTTGGCGGCCATGTGGTTAGAGAGATGATTGATAGCATCGCCTAAATCTTCAATCCCTGCCTGATTAAGCTTAAAGACATTGCGCAACTTGGCAAAGCGCTCCCCAATCTGATCTCCCGTCATATCAAAAGCTACAGCCGCTTTGGCAGCATAAATGCTAAAAGCTTCTAGATCTTGTTCGCCAATCCCTGCTTGGCTGGCACTGGTCATCAGTTCTAAGACTTCACGTGCCGCTAGCGGAATCTTAGTGGAGGTTTCAAGCGCAAAACGGCGCAATTCCTTTAAGCGATGAAGGGGGGCATCCAGAACCTTTTCTAATCCCTTCATCGATTGATCAAATTGCATGGCTTTATAGAGCGGTGCAATTAAGGTTGCTGTTTGCGCAATGGCACCCACCATACGCCCCCGCGCTTGGATAAAAGCATTTTTCGCATTCTTTGTCGCATCCTCAAGATGTTCAGGGTCAAACCAATTTTTAAAGTGTTGCCTTGTCTTGTTTTGGAAATGCGCAACATCGCTACTGAAGGCTGCAAGATCACGCTTGGCAGAAGCTATCCCCTCTTGCAGGTGATTGACAAAACGCACAACAAGGGAAACATCCATGACGATTCTTTATCCTAACTGATGGCTTTCATATTCTTGGGCTTTAAGGCGTGCGAGTTCTTCTCGATAGGCAATCACATCCAGCCAATCCATCTGGTTAATTTCTGAAGGCGCCCAGTGATAATAAAGGGCTAGTTCTGCCCCAAATTGTCTGGCAGAGAGGATTGGCGTTGCGTAAAAAAAGCAAAAAAAGCCTTGAAAACAGCCATAATGTCAACAACATCAAGACGATTAATCAATTCAATAGATTCATGTGACATATCGGCTAAAAGCACGGCTATTCCTTCCATAGCCTCATGGGTAAATAAAGCCTCACAAAGCTTAAGAACAAGAATATCATTGCCCAATGTTGTTTTATCCTCTTCTACAGCGGGTAGAACGAGCTCTACCAACTGCGGTCCAATCAACACCGCTAATTGGCGTGCTTGCTTGAAGTTTGGGCGATAAAAGGTCAGTTTCTTGCAGAGAGATTCTTTGCCTCCTTTATCCTGATAAAGAAGCGGAACCTGCAATTCCACGTCAATGCTGGTTTGTAAACTTGTCATGATCAATTCCTATAAATGAGAACCCTATCAATAATGAGAGCTTATAAATTGAGAATAGAGCGGCGGCGAGAACCGATCTCTTGCCCATTGCGGACAAGCCAGCCGCCCCGTTTAAAAGAAAAGCGGTGCAAAACAGAGCCATCCCAAAATTCCGTATAGTCCCAAACATTTTTGATTTCGCAATCATAGCCTGTCGCTTTTCCAGCTGTTAAGCCTTCGCTATCGACTTTGACCAAGCGCCCCGTGACATCAATGGAATGCTCATGCTCGCGTCCATCTTCTTCAGAGATCACATGTTTTTTTCCGGTGAATTTATGACGAAGACCAGGAGGACCACCAAAGATACCGATAATTTCGGGTGTGTGACTGCGGATTTTCATTTGTAAACTTAGCGCTTTCACACCAAGACCGCTCACATCAATTTGCATATCAGAGCCGCCTGGTTGATAGGTTTCGGTGATTTCTTCTAACGTGGGCAGTTTCAATGTTTCAAGATCAAGGTGAAGATTCACATCATCATCAACAATCAAGGTAAAACCGCGTACAATGCGTAAAGTCATGCTTTAACTCCTTGCTGCTTTGCGATAAGTTTCAAGCGTATCGCCAAATTGATAAGTCATTTTCTTTTGGATATCTTGCGCCAAACGGTCAAAATAAGCGCTATTGCGCCGGCTGCCGAAACTCAAATCTTCTAAGGGTGGCACTTCTTCCGCATCAAACTCGACCCGCAATTTTCCCAATTGTAAAGTGCTGTTGGAATTTAAATCGCGGTCAAACCAAACCCTCCCACCAAGCAATGCACCACGCGCAATCAGATCATCAAGAAAGCTGGTCAAAGAGCGGGTAATGGCAATGACATGTTGACCGGTCAGATTCTCATCATTCGCCCAAGGGCGGAAACTGTTGATGATCGTTTTTTCCAATGCTGCACGGGTGCGCACCACATTGACAAAACGCCACAATGGGTCACTGGAGGTGGTATGATTCCCCCATAAAATACGTCCATTGGCAGCAATTTTTCCATGCGCATTTTGACTAAGTCGTGCGGGAATAAAGGTCGCAATATCGGCTTGGTTAAGGCGATTTGCCTCATGATCGATTTCGCCATCAAAATAGCTAATCGGGCGTGCCGTGCCTAAAATGCCTTTAACATCTTGGTTGGAAGGAGACCAAAAAACACCGCCCCTTTGCTTGTCACGTTTGATAAACATCGCCGCCGCAAAAGGACTTGCGGGTTTAACACTAACACCCCCATCACTATTTGCCACCCGTACAAAGGGATCAATCAGGTAACAAAAGCGTGAGGAAAAATCTGCACGATAGGCAAGGCTTTCTTCCGCATTTTTACCCCCCGTATCAAACACGGCAATCGCTTGTAGCTTTTCTGCCACTTGTTCCAATGCATCCGCCACGGGGTTTTTGCCATTATCAAAGCGCCCTGCACTATAAGCCGGTGCCAATAAAATCCCAGGCTCTACCCCTAAATGACCTCTAGCATGCGATAAAGCATGCACACCAGTCAAGTGAGTATTGGATCCCATCATTTCGGCTTGCGTCTCAGCAATGGTTGATTTTTCCTCCACACGCACAAGAATAATTTGTGCCTCAATCCCTTGCGCACGCACGGCATTGATAACATCAAGAGCTGTGCCTCTTGTCCCAAGCTTTTGGATTTTCTCACCCTCATGTGTAAAAACTAACACAGGCTCGTCGAGGGGATAGGTCTGTGCATCCGCATCAGGGGCTGTAACAACCGCCCCAATGGCGCTCTGATCAAATGTTGCTTAAGAACGTGATTTTTTACATTGATTAACCCTATTGACCTTAAATTATTGTCAAATACACAGAGTTATTCTTTATTTTGATCTTTCCTTAATTCTGTGACGGGAACACCATTAATACCCCAATTATCTGTCTCCACTTCATCGATCACTACAACCGTCGTTTTCGGATTTTTATTCAGAATATTAACTAATAATTGAGTTGCCCCTTCTATTAGTTGTCGTTTCTGTTCAGAGGTAACCCCTTCATTAGTAATTTTAATGTTTATGTAAGGCATAAGATCTCCATAATTTAAAAATATTGTACAAAAAAGCTCAAATAAATGAACGCAAAAAGATTAAACATTAATACATAATAACTATGCATTTTAAAGCTTGTATCCACCGGTGAAATATGCAGGCTACTGGAAGCAAAAATAGCATTGATTGATACAGGAGAAAGGAGTTGAGCTGCAATAAAGAAGCAAATCCAAACCAAATAATCCGTAACCCCATAAGTTATCGATGACCCTAGTAAGGGAAATGCCAAACTAAATAGCACCATAGGATGAATTCCTGCTACACTGAAAATTGGCAATACGAAGAGAATACAGGCATAGCGCTGCCAAACAGAGAGTGATGCCAATGAGTGACTAAACGTCACCGGCAACAAAGGAATAAGCAAATCACAAGTAGATATTAGCAGGCTACAACCTAGCAACAACAGGATTTCACTTGATATACTGCGTATCACTGCCACCAAAGGAGTCAAAAAATCAACACTGCGTGAACTCCCACGCTCAAGGACATATAGAATGCTCGCCGTCAACGCAATGCTTTCTAGTGCATTCAACCTGATAACTGTCAACGCAACGATAAATGTTAGCCAGAACAATATCAAAAAAATCCAAATTCTTAACCTCTCTCCTTCTTTATTCGCTCTCCTCTCATCGCAAATAATCGGATTAGCTAGCGCTACAACAGGAGAAATGCACAACAACAACAGACTGAATAGAAAAAGTGGTATCCCTAAAGCAGCGGATGTGAATATTGGTGTTCTAGGCATAGCAGCGAAAACTGTTGCTGCACCGATGCTGGTTGGCATCAGTACCATTGTGATGCTCATCATTCGCATCACAATAGCGGCCAAATGGCGAGAGGGAAAAACACTTTTCTTCAAGGCATCAATCATTAGGGGGATAACCCCCAAACTCATCGGCCAAGCTAGAAACGCAGTCAGTATTGCTATGGACAGGGTAAGCGAACCCTTTCCATAGCGCATCAACCGTTCAGAGAGAAATTCTGAAATACACCATATATTCATCACATGGCGCAACAATCCCATGGCGAGTAATAGCCAAAAGACATCCGTAAAACGCACAAGCACAGTACTAACATCAGGAAAGTGCCAACGCCATATCAGCACTAAAGTACAAGCCAACAGGATGAACACACCACTGCGTGCATTCCCCTTCAACCACCAGTATGGTATCGTCAAAAGCAAATAACCGAAAACAGTCACTCCAGCCAATGGAATAAGAAACCAAGTTCTCATTGAGATAGATATAAGAAAAATGAATAGCATCAGCATCGCTATTATAGCGGATACGGAGGACATGCGTATCAGGAAGCTTTTTACATCATCAATGTACATTAATTGTTGAATCTTTGACTGAGTGGCGATTAAGAAGCTGCTCGTACATGTCAGTGACACAGCGCCCTGCATCCCGCAGTGCACGCGAATTAACTAAAGGCCTAGGCAAAATATATGTATAAAAATTGGGCCCCTCTACTGGATTACCTACCACCCATAATGTATTTTGTACTTGTCCTTTAGTATCTATAGGATGCTGCTGACAGTCAATATCAATACCACCAGGATGATATCCTTGGTTGATAAATGGCCGGATGATACCCTGAGCAGCCAAATTTTTGATAAAAGGAGACTCATCACGCAACGGAGAAAAACTATCAATCTTGGCCGTGATCAGCACATCTCCATCAACTGAACTGTTTTCATCTTGGAAAACAGACTGAATTTCGAAACGGCTAGTACTAGCATTGAGAACAAGTTTAGGTGAAGGACCGCCAGCCAAAGTCACGATACCAGCCTCCATCAGAGCCTTCAACTCTTGGTTTCGCTGCATCGGTGGGCCGACAGAAATACGGTTAAAGTTTGGATTAAAATATTCAATAAAGTACTTGTGAGATGAAGACGTTAACCCGCAAAAATCAATTGCTGAACGTAAGATATCACGGACATCTCGTAGCACATCTGTAGCAGCTTTCACTGGGCCATCGACATTACCTGCAGCGGAAGAATGAAGATCGTCCTTCAAATGCTCCATGAAGAATCTTGTATAATCATTCAAAGAAGCAAATATTTTATTTCGATGAGGATACAGCAACGCTTGAATACACTGCTCGTCTTTGGAAGTAACAACATAGGTTTCAGGGTCTAGCCAGTGCCCCAGCTGCGTACTTCGATAGACATAACACATTTCTTTAAGCAACAGAGGTAAAAGCTGCGTTTCGAAATCCAGCTTCGGAGAACCGTTAGCAATGCTGGATTGCTTACGCAGATGATGTATTGCATCAAGAGTAAGGAATGATGGTATGTATTGCCCACTACCACCCTTTTGATTAATCCCGCGACTACTAAAAGGTAATGTTTGACGGGAGAATAGAGCTATCTTCGGTTCTTTGCCGCTTGGCATGTAGTGCAATTGTCCAGCATTTTCAGTAAAAGTCCCACCGCGACCGTAAGTCAATTGCGACAAGACATCATAGCTAGTTAATCCAATTCCCTGCACCAGCACACGAGACTGAGATTGTATAGAGTCCAACTTTTCAATTGGATAAGGATTCGAATAATAGTTCAAAAGCGCATTTTTCATTTGATGACCAGCCACAAACTGTTGCAGGCTTTCATCATGCGATGAATATGTATTCTTACCGTGACCCGTGGTAATATAAACAAAATCTACACTGTAACGATAGCCATCTTCCAAAAGAATATCCGTTTTATTATCTTGGTGGATATGGAGATTGATAGCTTTTTGTCGGATCTCCTTAATACGAATACCGGAAGGTAAATCTTGCGTGAGCTCTTGGTAAGCCCAAGACAGGTATTCCCCTAACAAACGACGTGATAAATAATCATTTTCTTTGATTTCTTTCCCAACATTATGCTCTGTACGAGAAAAGACACCGTTAATATTACGATAACCTTGTTGAATAGCCCATTGATAGAAATTCGGTCCCTTACGAATAGGCCCTACACCCTTAACTGTATCATCACCAAATAAAGTAATCTGGCAAGCGACAGTGTTAACCAATAAATGATCTGGCTGATGCACACTATGGGTACCGGTTCCCATCTCATTGGGATCAATCAATAAAATATCAATGTTCCCAGAAAATGGATAATGGGAATAAAGTGTGAGCAAGCGTTCGAGAATACTGATCCCACGAGGACCAACGCCCAAAATAGCGACTGTAGAGTGAAGCATTCTGTAATCTCCCCTATTAGAATAATTTGACTTTCACAAAATGTTTCAAAAAGAACGTAATAAATTCTTTCGACTTTTTAGTGAAAATTGCGGGTTTATGAAACGCCAACGACCTTTTTACAAAGACAATATTGACAGATTCCAGCAGCAGCAAAAAGCGCTACAGCACCACAGATAACGGAAAGCGTAATGGCATGTGAACCAAACTGTAAAAAACTCGTCAAGAGAGGTCCTAATATTTGGCCAAAGCCGTAAGTTAAGGTAGCCAAGCCTAGCAGATTTATGCCATACGGCGCATATAAACGCTTAGCTAACGGCATAACTAGAGAGGTCGTCCCCATAAAAGTAAATCCAAACCCTATGCAACTGAGAACTATCAGTACAAGAGACTGGCTGAATAATGTCAGTAATACGCATCCTCCTTGGATAAGCAAATTGAGCATCAGACAACGTAATACCCCCCACCGATGGGCTCCCCATAACCAAATGAAACAACTAGGAACAATAGCTATTCCAACAAACGACCATAAGTGGTTAGCGAGTAGTGGGAAATTAAATGTTTTCGCCATCAGAGGAAGATATGTCGCGACAATAATATAACCAAACCCAGCGAGCCCATAAATCAGAGCGAGTTCCCACCAAACGATATTTTCGTGTGCCAATGACTCATTACCAGAAAATTGAGACGCATCAACACGACGTGGAAATAAAATAAACAACAAGAGCAACAATACAACAGATATAAAACCAGCTCCAAACCAAATATTTTTCGCGTTCAGCGATTTACTCAAACCAATAAGAACATACTCATTACCCAGTAGAATACCAACTCCCACACCTGCATAAAGCGAAGCAATAACCCACAGCTTATGAGTATGCTGCATAACCGTAATAGAACCAAAAATCATCATTGCTGCACTCGCGATACCGGCAGCAAAGCGGATAAAGAAGACCAAGTAAAAGCTTGTTGTTAACGCCATGGCAAAAATAAGTGCACTCGTCACTATAGCTGCACCAAATAGCATGTAGGGAGCACGGGATATATTCCCAACTCTGCAAAACGAAAAAAACATACTCCCAACTAAATAACCGCCATAATTAGCACTAGCTATATAAGAAAGTTGCTTAAAGGTAAACAATCCTTCATCCAACATAACCGGAAATACCGGCGTATAGAAAAATCGCCCAATCCCCATCCCCAAAATCATAATAATCATACCGAATACAGCGATTTTGAAATAACTCAAATCTTGACGATTATTTTTTCCCCCCATTAGTCTAATCCCTTAACTAATAATTCGCTCATCCGCATTCTATCTCATCAACAATAGCACTTATCTCAGAGAATAAAAGCCAATCTAGCCATTTGTTTAAGTAGCCAGAGCAACATATTTAACGATTATTGTCAACATTACCGGATCCGTTATATGCATTTCATCGTTTTACGCCTTGCTCCATGGATGCTCTTCTCCCTACAAAGCTTCTTTTTCAGAAAAATAATGGCTGAAATTAAGCAGCAATAACAACGAGGACATCAATAAGCGTACCCCCCTTTGAAAAAATACTCTCTCCTAAAGCTACCACTTCATCAGGTGCGACCAAAATATCCTCACAAGGTTGCGTTATGTTCACATGGTGAACGCCCTCAACCATCAAGCGGCTTAGTATCCAACTTAAAGACAGATCACGCCCAAGCCTTTGCGCACGCGCCCATTCTGCTCTTAAATT
>NZ_JBHIMK010000071.1:0-10008 GCF_042194085.1 Bartonella sp. MU70NMGDW | reverse complement strand
CCAACAGAAACAGAGTTTTGCTTGCTGGAAGTTTGTCCCGTATCACTGCGGCTGGTAATGGCAAAATCACCCCCTACTTCCATTTCTACATGATCTGCAGAAGCCACGGCGCCTGCCAGTATGGTGTTTCCCTGACTTATGGTGTGAACTGTGCCGGTGCCAATAATATGGCTGTTTTTGTGATGCACTTCATCACTGGAACCTTCCCCTTGACTAAAAGCAGCACTGCCCGTTGCCCCTGCGCCACCCGTGCCATAACCGGTGCCAACACTCATTGAAGCACTTTCACTGCTGTTTTGTGTGCTTTGCGTGTTTTGTGCACTTTCAAAGATGATATCTTCACCTGCTCCCATGGTGATATTCCCACTCTGTTCATCATTGCTTTGCATCGGGTTTGTACCGGCAATAATATCGGCTCCAACACCATGGATGCTGCCTTTGTGGGCTTGCATATTAACAGCGCGTCCGCCTTCTATTGTACCTGTTACCGCAGTAGAGGTCTGAACAGAGGCTTCTGCCTTCTCTGTCTTAAAGCCCACGGTTACGCTAGCAGAAACATCAGCAATATCACGAATAGACTGTTTAAGATTTCCATCCTTCATCTCATTATAAAGACCTTTGCCTTTACTATAGAGATCATAGCCTTTTAGACCAGCAATAAGACCATTGCCGATTTTGTGTTTTGTATCCCCATGACCAAAACGTTTGGCTGCATCCCTTACATCTTGTACGGCACCAAGAATGCCCACATTGACAGAGCCTGTCACACCAGCAAAAGACTTTTCATGCTTTTCTTTTGCGTTAGAGGTATCATAGCTTTCTGATAGGGTGATATTATTGCCGGCATCAATGTTGACATCACGATCCGCCGAAACAATGGCTGCTTGTATATTTACATCATTGTCAGCAGTAATCTGCACATCTTGGCGTGCCGTGATGTGTGATTGTGTGGAAGTATTTTCCCATTGATCGCCCGTATCTTTGGCGCTTGCAATTCCAACACCTACAGAAGCACCGCTGTTGCTCTTTTCAAACTGAATGCCAAAGCCTGTACGTTCTTCCTTTGAGCTTGAGGAATGGCTATTATGACCAACAAGCACATTCACATCACGAGCTGCCGAAAGATTAATATTCTCACCTGCAAGATCAGAGCCAACAATTTTCACATCTTTTTTCTTGGCAGTGATGTTGATCGTGCCATCCGCATTGAGAGAAGAACCTTGATGTTCAAAACTCTCTTCATTTTCTGTCTTTCCCTCACTCCCGTATATCGACACAAAGCCCTTGCCTGATCCCACACCAAAACCCGTTTCATGCTCCTCTGAATGGCTCTTATGATGATCTGTCATGCCATCAATCGTCACACTTTCTCCGCTCACATTGATATCTTGACCGGAAAGAAGATGAGAAGCAGAAATCTTGGCTTCTCCTTGTGCGTCTAACACGATGTTGCCCGTCGCCCCAAGGATAGAGGAGACCGTTGTGGTATGCGATTGAGATGTATCGGAAGATTCCTCATGCAAAAAGCCACTTGATGACGATTGTGCTTGCTGGTCCAAGTGTTCTTGGGCGCCTTTTATGACAATCTTTCCCCCAGAGTGAATGGTAATATCCGCTTGTTTCTGTTCTCCTGGTGCTTTCTCTCCTGACGTTTCCTCTGCCTTACCGGCTATGAGCGTCGAGGCTAAAACTTCCGTGTTGTTTCCTGAGTCAATGGCAATGCCTTCACCCCCAGATATGAGTGAACCGGAAACTTGGGTAGCATCCACCTTGTTATGAACGGATTTGCTGCTACTAAATGCTCCACCGTCTTTATGATACGACATCTCATAGTGTAAGCTATCCTCTGCATTATTGATCAGGACATCGTTGCTGGCTTTCAGCCCCACCTTGCCATCAGCCGCAATGGAACTACCTGTGATGCTAAGATCATGCGGCTTGCCATCCTGCCCTGCAATGACAGTGGTATCACCTCCCGATTTTATCGAAGAGCCAACGGCATGAGAGGCTTGCATATCCACTTTCGTGTTTTTGCCCTGAAGATGATACTCCATCTCATCTTCTCTTACCCCTATTGTTATCTCCCCTTGGGCGCCAAGTCCAACATTGCCCTTGGCATCTATATCGGAAGCAGCAATATGGATATCTTTTCCAGAGAGAACAGTGGTATCTTTTCCAGAACTTAAATGAGAGCCATTGTGCACGGCGACATGAGATGTTTCACTCCCATTCTGATTGTCCATACTGTTGCGTGTGGCATCAATAGAAACATTGCCCTCAGCTTGTAAGAGAAGTTTATCCGTTGCTTGAACATCAGAGCCTAGAATATTCAAATTATTTCCAGAGAGAAGTGTCGTCGAGCCACCAGAGTTTAACACAGATTTATGATGCATGGTGGCATCACCCTGTTCATCATGGTAATGGGTTTCTGCTGAACCGATCGTCAAGTTGCCTTGTTCTGTAGCCATGGCAAGATCACCTCCGGTGGTGATCCCCACCCCGGAGGCGGTGATATTTTGTTTAGCAATCACCGTTGCATTACCACCAGTAGAAAGCGCCTCGGTGTTTAATACTGTCTCCACGCCGTCAACCGTTGTGCGCCCTGCATCCAAACGAATATTCTTCTCCGCAAGGATAACAGCATCACCACCCGCCGCAAAATGCCCCCCTTGACTGAGGATATCCCCACCATGCACATGCAATTGGTGATTTGCCGCAATCCGCCCTGAATTGATAATCGTTGAATTGCTCGTATTTTGGCTAGTGATATTGACATCATCGCCCATGATCAAAGCCCCAGCAGAAACAAAGGAGGCTCTGTCTTTTTCGGGGATGTAAAGCACCGGTGCATAAACATCCATGCCCTTGACCTGTTGGCGCACATAAATCACCATCGGGGCTTCTAGGGACGCCAATTGTTCTTCACTCAAAGCCTCACCAAAGGGGAGATTGTGGGCTTTTGCATATTCTGCCCCACCATCCAGCAAAGTTTTGACTTGTTCAATGGCATCACTTCCAGGAATAAAGGAACCTTTGCCCAAACCTTGACCAACAAGATCACGCATTTGTTTTTCAATCAGCTGCTTTTCGAAATAAGCATCGCCTAAGAAAAAAATCTCTCTGTCAGGATTGTAACCAATTCTGTTCAAATAATAGGCTGAGCCATAAAACTTGCCGACATCAAGGAATTCTGCCCGCGTTTCATAAATGAAATTTTGATTGGGCAGCGTGCCCCCAACACCACCCGATTGGGGTTTTGGTAAAGGGAGCCCTTCAGAAAGTTCCCCCGCATTATTGAGATCCACTTTTGGTGTAAAGAGAGCACCAGCCCCGGTTAAACCACTTAAGGACTCCAGTGGATTGCCTTCAACTGCTTGTGCTTTAAAATGCGCATCCCCTGTAATCGAACCTTCCGCTGCCGTGTTATTGTGTTGATCAACCACCAGATTTAAAGTGCCACCCGCTTGAACAAGACCAGGAGCGGTATCAAGAACTTTTGAACCAGTATGGCGATCCTTGCCATCGGCTATATCTAAAGAAACATCGCGGCTTCCATCAGCTTTATAGCCATAACAATAACCATCCTGCGTATTGGCATTACACCCCATATAGGTTTTTTTATAAGCCGTTGCACCCAGATTGGTCAGCACACCAGCGTGGATATCGGCATTTCCCCCTGCTTCTATAGAGCTATAATGGTTGTCAATGGTATCAGCGTTAATGATGAGATTGCCACTAGATTGTATCATCCCCGAAACTGGTTTATGAGAAAACTCTTGCGTGACAGTCTTTTCTGTCATGTGTGACTGATTATTCCATTGATAGCGTTCTATATCTCCTTTTCTTTTATCATATTTCCAAGTGAATGCCTTGTAGACTGTTTTATCTTTCAAAGTTACCGTGCCATAGGTTCCTTCTTTGCTATTCCAAAGTTGTTGCTCAAATATAAAGTGTTTTGGACCTATTGGCCCATGCTTTCTCTTAGAAAGTTTTCCTTTTCCCCAACGATCCCAGTCCATATCATGATATAAATCCCTACCATCGAGAAAATTATATTTGTCTGGTCTTTGGAAAGAAATATCGCTATATTCCGTTTTTTCTGTGATGACAGGCGTGCTATCGGCTTCGTTTTTCAGGGTGTTGGTTTGGATATTTAAGTTTCCACCTGCTTGAATAGAGCCCGCTTTGTTAACAAGGGAAAGGCTTTTTCCGCTGCCAGCCGCATTGGTGAAAGATAAATCACCTTCTGTCATTATGGTGCCAAAATCATTGAGCAAAGCCCCATCAACTTGTAAAGCACCATTGCCCTTCACATAAATTAAGCCCGTTTTGTTGTTGGTCACATTGCCCGTCACGCTAAAGACTAAATCCTGCCCCGATGCCAATTGACCGCTATTTCCAAGCTCCCCCGTTTTGATCACGAAATCTCTGGCTGCTAAAACAGAAGTTGTCTCATCAACCATAACGCTTGGGGCAACAAAGAGAATATCTCCAGTCCCCCCCTCATCTGTCACGGCTTGTAGCAGCGCATTGTGAATATCAAGGGCATTGGTGCTTTGAAAGTCTAAACCGCCATAAGCCAATTTGCTCTCTGAGACATCAATATGATCTGCAATTAAATACAGCGTTTGCGGCGTGTAAATATGAGAACGATTATTGCTTAAATCGAGAGTGTTTGCCGTCAATCTCACATCCCCCTCAGCAGACAACACATTCTCAACACTGATCTCTCCAGATACCGATGTCAATGTTGCGCTGCCATAGCCCATGACCTGATCATAATAGATGTCGTTGCCTGCAAAAATTTCAATATTGCCACCACTGGCAATCTGCCCAACATTCGCCCCTTCTTTTGCTGTAATAGAAAGAAAGCCGTTTTTATCTAAAACAAGATCCCCTGAACCGCCCGTAGAAACGACACCTGTCATCAGTGTGCCTGCATCAAGGCTGCCAACCTTTAAAACAGCTTTTTCACCCGTCATCAGCGAAGAAAAGTCAACAGCCCCGCCCTCAATATTTGCCTTGCCATAGGCTAAAAGTTGTCTAAAATGAACGGGGGCATTTGTTTCTGGTTGTGCTTGAATGGCAACATTTTGATGCGACAGAATTGTTTGAGAAACAGAAAGCCCGTTATGAGAAACCAGGGTGATATCTCCTGCCCCATAAACACTTTCAGCGACAATCGCACCTTGACTGCTCTGGAGATCAACATCCCCTTGGGTGCCAAGAACAACAACACCAGAAGCACCCGTTGCCGCCATATCAACCCCACCGGCTAAAAACTGCGCCTTTATATCACCACCGGCATGTGCCTTGAGGTTTCCTTGCGCTAAAACAATCCCCTCAAGCTTCAAGTCTCCGCCCGATTCAAGAGCCATATCAGCGCCTGACCCTAGCCCTGAAACTTGAAGTGTCTGGCGCGAAGAAAGCTCCATATTGCCTCCCGATGTTGCTTTACCGGCAATCGATAAAAGCCCATCCTGCGCCTCTATTTTCAAATGACCATCAGCGCCAACCGTTTCTAACGTCACATCCTTATGTGCGGCAATATCAATATGCTTTTTCGAGGTGATGTGTTTTGCCAATACGCTCTGGCTTTTCGATTTGAGAACAACACCCCCATGACCAAAAACATTCTTCAACGAGATTTTCCCGTCAGCAGAAAGATGCAACTGCCCCGCATTGGCTGCCATATCATGGCGCATACGAACCCCAACACCTTTTTCTGTTGCCACAAGTTTTATTCTGTCCGCCTGTAGAGCCCCCAAAGCAGAACCATCTATCGCATATTCCGGTTTACCAGTAATATCAGTTAGCTCTTTCATTTCCCGTGAAGCATAATCAAAGTGACCCGTCCCTGCTGTCACTCCAATCTCCTTGCCCGCAACAGCTCCTTCAAAATGCACCGTGCGTGAGACAATATCAACAATATCAACAGCCCCTTGGCCTGAGAAAAAATTGGCTCCCTTGGCGCCAAAAGTAACATCCCCACCTCGCACCTCAAAGCCTTTCAAAAAACCGCTCGCATCAATTTCGGGAACACCTGTGGTTAAGGTCGCATGGGGCGTATTGATAAAGCCACAACCATCACAGCTTATCCCATTGGGATTGGCTATAATCACATCGGCGGGGCTCCCAAAAACCTCTCCTGGACCATGAAGCGCACTGCGCTTGCTGCTGGTGACCTCATTTAAAATCACTTTCGCCGAACCCGTAACACGCAAATGCGGATTGCCCGGCATAATGCCCCCCAACTGCGATTGCCCCACTTCTTGCGCATGATTGTTCCAAATCACACCCGGATTGCCAATATTAAAATCGTTATATTTATTGTGTGATAAGCCCTTGCCATTGGGGGTAACAATATCAATAGAGGGAACCCCATTGGGCGCTGCTACTATATCTGGGCGATGAGCGGCATGAGCGTTAGGATCCACAGTAATTTGTGCCTGTAACGCTGAAGGTGCTAACAAACAAGAAAAACCAAGTCCCCCAAATAAAACCTTTTTGAGCATCGTACTGGAGACTAAAACACCTAATAAAGCTGCTCTTTCTGCTCTCTTCTCATATCTCATACTTTAACTCCCCAATAAAAAATGCTTAAAGTTCCATTGTTAATGTCATAAAAAATGTTCCTGATTTTTTGTGCTTAACTGTGCTCCAAAAAATACTGGAATAACTGGCATCAAGAGAGACCATGCCTCCCGCAAGCTTGACACCTGCTGTCCAACCGGCAAGCTGGTCACTCTTAATCCCATACAAAACTTGCGAAAACACACGCCCATAATCCAAACCAACATAAGGGCGAAGTTCACCAAAAACCTTTTTGAAGGTCGCGTGATTGCTCCACGGAATGGTGCGTAGCAACAAATCATTCCGGCTAAAAAAACCGTTATTGCCAAAAAGCAAACTCTCACGCGTGCCACGAACATTGGAAGCACCCCCCAACGAAATCTGCTCAGCACCCAGTAAATTATGCGGTGAATATTGACCACTCAAAAGATTGCTCAGTATAAAGTCCAAGCCCCCTGCCTTAAAAGGCGTCATAACACTGAGTGTGCCGGTAAATTTGGCAAATTGTGGCTCCGCATCCCCTGCTCCTGGATCGTGCTTCTTGACTGAATGAAACAAGGGAAGACCTTGCAAATAACTCACATCAAAAGTCCAAGTTCCACCCAGCATCTGGCGCGAATGCGAAATCCCAAAATTGGCGACACTATATTGACGACTGCCCACTTCAATCTTATTGCCAAGAAGGTAATTGTTGGTTCTTTTATAAGAAAGACCTAAATTCAAGGTTGTAAGGGAAACACCATCACGATAAAGAACCCTGCTTGTACTGGCGTGCAACTCACTGGAATCCCCCGTCGTCTCAATATCGGTAAAATTGCCAGGAATAATGCTTTGGTAATTATAAACAGTGCCATTCAATCCAAAGGTCCAATAACCGTATGGAATACTCACACTCGCTGAAAGATTATTACTATGTCCTTCTTGCTTGCTCCCACCCCAATAATCGGGCTCACTGCGTTGATAGTTAAAATCCCACGCATCATTCATCCCTAAAATATTTTCTACCCTCAAGCCCGCACTATAACGCGCATAACCCGTGGAGGCTTGTCCCATATTGTCATGAGAAACAGTAACCTTGAAAGTTTTATCGGGATGATTGTTAATATTGACAATGGTGCTCCCTTCTTCACGCCCTGGAAGAAGTTCGCTTTGAGCGTGCGCTGAACTCAAACGGTTGATCTGATCAAGCCCCTGTTCAATATCGCGCATGTTCAGAACATGACCTTGAAGCCCAGGAAAAGCACTCCATACAACATTATTATAACGAGACGCCGGTGAACCATTATAGTAAATCTCTGAGAGCTTGCCCTCAACGACAACAAATTTGAGCGTCTTGCTGTTTTTGATATCTTGATCAGGAATATAAAAACGCGCCGTCACATAGCCTTGATCCAAATAAACTTTGGTTAACTTCTTGATCAATATTTGGATATCAGAAAGCCCAATACATCTTCCAACATAAGGCTCTGTTACGGCTGATATAGAGCGCTTTTTGACATGATGCACTCCCTCAACAATAATAGCATGAATGGAAAAACATTGCTTCCCACCTAAAAGCGTTTCTGGATTTTGCTCTGAAGGCGTCTTTATCCTTTTAGGCGTTAAAGCGCGTAATTTCTCAATTCTTTCTAATTGCTGCTTCTCAGATTGTTGGCGAGAAAAATTATCGGTTGGGGAATGAAAAACAGCTGAAGAGCGCGCATAAACACTTACACCTGTAAACAAGCCAAAGAAAACAACAATGGCACGAAAAATTCTCAAAAGAGAACTTTGGCGTAAAAATACAGAAAACAATACAGATTGCCCCCGCTTTGCACTATTCATGAAGCATTGTTTAAAAGAACTTCATGAACCTCTAACAAGTCCACTCAAAACAGCCACTGCCCTATGACGCTTTTAACAAAAGCACATGCCTCTGTAACCAAAGAAAAGGGGCACCCAAAAACTGCTCTATTTTAACTGCTGAAGATCTCTCCCCCACATTTATATAAAGAAACCTCTAAACAAAACTGTTTAGCGCACCAATGTTTAATACATCAATATCCCCATAAATATAAAGGATAAATTGCTAAACCATATCCCCTTATTCATAGAGAGAACCTTCAAAGGACGCCTAATCTGTGAGTTTTGAAGGTTTTAGGAATCTTCAAAACCTCACTATAAAATGCGTGATAAATGTATCAAAATAAATATTTTGATATCTTAAAAGCACATAGTGCATTTGTCTTGATTAACACGTGAAACGAATAGCAAATTTCACTATTTTGCTGATTTTTAGCTGGGTTATAGGCTGTGTATAAGTAGCCTTAAAAAACTATTTTGAAAAAATTATCCGATTTTTAGCATTTTTTCCAGTTTTTTCACTATTCATTCAAAATGGATTTAATAAGCTTTTTTTTGATTATTTTGATAAGAATTACCCCCTCACAAAAAAACGGAGCCCTGTTATAATATGACTCGCCCTCATCATTCTAATAATGAACACGTCACTTTACGCTCTTTGTTAGAATATTATCGTCAACGAGCTAAATCACCCCGTGAATTGGGAACACTGTTTGAAAACCTTGTGAAGGCTTATTTGACAAACGACCCGCTTCAAAAGCAAGAATATGAAACGGTTCAGACTTATTTGGAGTGGGCTAAGGAGCATGATGAAGATGGGCGTGATATTGGTATTGATCTGGTGGCTACAATCCGCGATGAAGGAGTCTATGTGGCTATTCAATATAAATGCTATGACGCTTCTCATTGTATTAAAAAAGAAGATATTGATAGTTTATAGCAGCTTCTGGCAAAAAGATCTTCACGCGTCGTGTTCTAGTTGATAGCACCGAAAGTAATTGGAGTGATAATGCGCATAACACTTGTGAAGGTCAAGAAATTCGTATTCAACGCATGAACCTTTTTGATTTAGAAAACAGTCAAATCGATTGGGGGGCGTATATCGATTTGGGTGCGTATAAAGAACAAGGACAAGCTACCCTTAAGAAGAAAGAACCGAAAAAGCTTTTAGATCATCAGAAAGAAGCCCTTGAGAAAGTCTGTGAAGATTTAAAAGAAGCAGACCGTGGCAAGCTGATTATGGCATGTGGAACGGGCAAGACTTTCACCAGTTTGAAGATAGCAGAAACTGGCAAGCGTGTTTTGTTTCTGGTGCCCTCCCTTGCTCTCATATCTCAAACAATCCGTGAATGGACAGAAGATACAGAAGTGCCTTTGCTGTGTGTTCGGATACACAAGTAGGTAGCGTCGTAAAGGTAAAAATGATGATGGGGCTTGGTCTGGATGCCTCTGATCTTGCTTTACCGGCTACCACGGATGCAAAAGAACTGGCTAGAAAAGCCAATAAGGTTTCACATGATCTGATCATTTGTGATGAAGCACACCGTACCACTGGAGCTGTGTTAGGAACAGACAAGAGTGAATCTGAGTTTA
>NZ_JBHIMK010000070.1:0-10013 GCF_042194085.1 Bartonella sp. MU70NMGDW | reverse complement strand
CTGATTCTATAACGGGTGCAGAATAAGCATGCGCACCTATAAAATATGCTTTTTCACACATGCTCTTTTCTTTTCATCAAATTTCCCTCACCACAAGATTTTTATCCATACTCATAAGTCATTTTGGCTCATTTTTACCAGCACATTTTTTATCCTTATAAAGGCTTACCTTACTCGAATAATCGATTACTCTCTAATAAGATAATCTCATCTTTAACGTCTTAATCTAACATTATTATCTATTTTGATCTGCGTTATCTTTTTTAGTAAAACAAATTCCACCAATATTCTATCAGCTCCATGATTTTCTATAAAGTTTTTCCTTCGAGAACCAAAAAACAATTTTACCTATGCCACCATCTCACGCTTGGCTGTGCTCTTTTAAAACTAAGATTTTTAGATTATTTCCATAACGCCTATCTTTCAAATATTCTCTTGATATCCAAACTATTTTTCTGAGAAAATATAAACAGCCTGTTTTGAAACATAAACAGCTAACTGTATTGTTATTGATCAAATATAAGCCCTTATCAGCAAAATATTTGATTTTTTCATATTCTCTACAGCTTTAACAGTATGAATGAGTACCTTAGAAATGTTTAAGGCTAATTTTTATCTTAAAGATTTGATTTATAACGGATAGTTTATCATTTTGCATATTGATTAAGAGCTATCTCTTAAAAACAAGCCCATAAATATAATGCGTAAAAAGCGGGGATAATCCGTGGTCTTTTCTTTTTAAAAGATATTGTGATCCTTTTGAAAGTTCTAAAACTGAATGGACAGATGATAGTAAAGAGGAAAACAGGTTTTTTCCTTTCAGATTTTATATTCTTGCTAAATGAAGCTGTATTTTCGTTTCAGAGATTACTCAAATAGAATAGGCAATATTTTTTCTCTAACTACAAAAGCTGGAACGGCGCGCAGAGCTTTCATTAACCTTAATCTTTCTTTTAAATATATCACTTGTGTTAAATTTGGATGTTGATTGACAAGCAACAGCGAAAGCACAAGCTTTATAAGAAAAACAACCCTATAAAACGCGTCATAGAGTGGTTATGAAAGCTATTTTGGTTTTTTATCAGATGGTTTTGCTAATAGCGATAGTCTCCATGGCTTGGCATCTGCTTATTCTTACGGTGTTTGTACACATTCATTGCAGTATATTGGTAAAGGTTAGATGCAAGGCGATTATCCTTGATGAAAAAATAAAAGGTTAATGTAAGGTTAAAGATTTTTTTCGTGTCATTATCAGTAGAATCATTGAAAGGGCTTGAACAAGCACGCTCTTTATTTCGTTATCTCGCAACGTTTTTTCTACATTTGTCTGTGGTTTTCTTTAGTGAGCATTACTTGGCAAAGTTTAGGAGAAAAAATAAACTTGAAGCGCATCGTCATGGCTTTTGTTCTTGGCTAGTTAAAACAATTGATGTTTCTTATGAGGGGCTAAAAGCATTTTGGATCATGTGGGAGAGGGAGCAAAGTAGAGCGGACTTATTTTCCTTCTTTTCGAGAAGCGCGGCTGTTTCTTTATTGCAGAATTTTCAAGAATATATTCATTATTGTTTTGTCATTTAGATAAAAATTTTTGATAAAAATATGTTATGTTTTGCTATTGAAAAAAGTCATACGGTGGGGAGAGTGTTTTATATAAGAATAGAGTCCTTTTTACATTGTGAAAGAACGTATGCAGGAAGGTGATTGATAGATTTTTGATCTGAGGGAAATATTTTTATTCATTGCGTTTTGTATATTTCAATTTTAGGAGAATGAACAATGATTATACATTGGGGAATTACATATTGGGATAGAAGGGCCCCTCATTACCTTGCGGACAGATCCAAGTGATATTTTGGTTCGGATCTTTGATATCGCATGTTTTACAATGTATGCAATTTGAAGCGTTGATCATATAAGTCAGATGATCATTATCCTCTAGCCACTCGTAGACAGCGGCGGGGCAATAGCGTGTAGAGGGTCCTCCATAGATTGCATATTCGGAGTCTTTTTGTTTTTTTAATGAGGCTATTTTTAAATGGCAAGGTTGATTTTCTTCATGGTGCGTATTGGAAAGGGCAACACTTGAAAGGCGATCAAAGGTTACAACACCATCTGGTTTTGGGTAAGCAATGGGTTGAAATTTTTCTGCTGGTTCAAGATATGCATAATCTTCCTTTTTGTGGGGGAGTGTTTTAAATAAGGAAAATCCGAACAGTTGTTGCCACCACATATCAAAACCGGCAAGTTTAATTCCATATTTTGTCCCATATTTTGCCCAGAGCGGTTTGGCATTTCGCACTTTATAAAGATCTTTGCCAATGGGACCTTTTCGCCACTGTTCTTCGATTTCTTTGACCTCATCATGGGCACGCCCTTGGGCGAGAGCGGCAGCGATTTTATCGGCAGCTAATATGCCAGATAAGATGGCATTGTGTGAGCCTTTGATACGAGGAACATTGACAAAGCCAGCAGAGCAGCCAATAACTGCTCCACCAGGAAAGGTGAGTTTTGGTACAGATTGCCAACCTCCCTCGCTGATAACACGTGCACCATAGGAAAGACGTTTTGCACCTTTGAAGATTTCATAGAGTTTTGGATGTGTTTTAAAACGTTGAAATTCTTCAAAAGGAGAAAGATAGGGATTTTTGTAATCTAAGTGCACAACAAAACCGGCAGAAATGACATTGTTTTCTTGGTGATAAAGAAAGCCACCACCACCGGTATTATTGTCCAAAGGCCAACCCGTGAAATGTTGCACTAAACCGCGTTGGTGTTTATGGGGATCAATTTCCCAGAGTTCTTTGAGGCCAAGACCAAATTTTTGTGGTTCACGATTTTTGCTAAGGTTGAAATGTTTTATCAGTTGTTTTGCAATTGAGCCGCGTGCTCCTTCCGCAATCAGAGTATATTTTGCCAATAAAGCCATACCAGGCATATAATTTTTTCCAGGGGTTCCATCTTTGTTAAGCCCCATATCACCGGTGAGAACACCAATGATAGCTCCGTTATCTTTTTGGATAATGGGCTCTGTTGCTGCAAAACCAGGATAGATTTCAACACCCAACGCTTCAGCTTTTTTGCTTAGCCAGCGGCAGACGCTTCCAAGCGAAACGATATAACATCCGTTATTTGATAAGATTCTGGGATGCAAAATATTGGGCAATAGTGTCGCTTTTTGAGGCTTTAGAAAAAAAAATTGGTCTTGGGTGACCGGGGTTGTGAAGGGATGGTCGTTGTCATTTCTCCATTCTGGTAAGAGTGTATCGATACCAATGGGGTCAACAACTGCGCCCGAGAGAATATGTGCGCCAACTTCGGTCCCTTTTTCAACAATTGTGACAGAAAGCTCAGGATTAATTTGTTTAAAACGAATTGCGGCAGAAAGTCCCGCAGGTCCTGCTCCGACAATGACTATATCAAACTCCATACTTTCACGTTGGTCATGCAGAGGTGCTTTCATGGTTTATAAAGCTTTCTCCAATTCTGGAACAATTTGGTGGAGATCACCTACAAGGCTGTAATCCGCAATTTGCATGATGGGAGCTTCTTCATCTTTATTAATGGCAACAATAATTTGTGCATCCATTATACCGGCTAAATGCTGGATTGCACCGGAAATGCCAACAGCGATATAGAGTTCAGGGGCAACGACTTTTCCTGTTTGTCCAATTTGCCATTCATTGGGGGCGTAGCCTGCATCAACTGCTGCGCGGCTGGCACCTAAAGCGGCATCTAATTTGTTTGCAAGAGGAAGAAGAAGTGCCATAAATTGTTCTTGAGAACCAAGACCACGCCCGCCTGATATAATAACACGTGCAGAGGTAAGATCAGGACGATCACTTTTGTTGGTTTCTGCTTTTACGAAAGAAGAAAGATTTGGATTAGGAGCTGGTGTTATTATTTTAATGGGAGCAGAATTATTTTGGGAAGGCGTTGGTGTGAAAGAAGCTGTGCGAACTGTTATAATTTTTTTATGATCATTGGTGCGGACAGTTTCAAGTACATTGCCTGCATAAATGGGTCGTTTGAAGGTATCGGGTGAAAGAACGGCGGTAATGTCTGAAATTTGCATAAGATCAAGAAGGGCTGCTACGCGTGGCATCACATTTTTCCCAGTGCTGCTGGATGCAGCCATGATCACATCATAATCATTTGCTAACGTGAGAATTGTATCTGCCATAGGCTCGGCAAGTTGATGGGCTAAATAGTCTGCTTTTGCAATAAGAACTTGCCGCACACCACTAAGTTTAGCACTATTTTCCGCTATAGTTTGAATTTTTTCTCCGCAAACCAGAATATCGATATCATTACTGAGTGCGCGTGCAGCGGTGAGCACTTTTGCTGTTTCTTCTGTATTATGATCAGCCAATAAAAGAATTGCCATAAGTTTTTGCCCTTTTATGTGAGTGTTGCTTTTACTCTAGTGGTGAGAATATTAAATGCAGCTCTTTTGTTTTAGTGCACTGACAAGCTCTGCTACATTCGCCACTTTAATACCGGGTTGACGGGGTTTTGGCTCTTCAACGCTTAAAATTGTTAAGCGTGCTTCCGTATCGATGCCAAGATCAGCAAGAGATTTTTGTTCAATGATTTTCTTTTTTGCTTTCATGATATTGGGGAGAGAGGTGTAACGCGGTTCATTGAGCCGTAGATCGGCGGTCATAACCATGGGAAGGGGAAGACAAAGAGTTTGTGTTCCATTATCAACTTCACGAGTAACTGTAGCATGCCCATTTTCTATATTAAGATGTGAGGCAAAAGTTGCCTGTCCCCAACCAAGAAGAGCAGCGAGCATTTGTCCTGTTTGATTGCTATCGTCATCAATTGCTTGTTTTCCTAAAAAGACCATATCGGGTTTTTCTTCATCAACAATAGCTTTGAGAACCTTAGCAATTGCTAAGGGTTCAAGTGTTTGATCCGTTGTGACAAGAAGTGCGCGATCAGCGCCCATTGCAAGTCCTGTTCGTAGAGTTTCTTGGGCTGCTTCTGGGCCAATTGAAACAAGAAGAACTTCTGAAATTTTACCGGATTCTCTCTGGCGAATAGCCTCCTCCACGGCTATCTCATCAAAAGGATTCATAGACATTTTTACGTGAGACAGATCAACACCTGTACTATCGGGTTTGACGCGTATCTTGATGTTATAATCAACAACACGTTTGACAGCGACAATTATCTTCATAATGATCCTCTTTGTTTGTATGCCCACAAGTTTACAGCAATACTCATAAGAAACCAAATTGTTTAGAATGAAGTCTCATTTATAACTTGTGTTCTCTTTGATATAAGCTTTTTTACGTTTACTTGTACTTTCTCGTCGTTATTTTCAATCTTCATATTTTGCATTGCTATAATTGCCTTATTTGCTTGAATAAAAAGTAAAAAAATCAATCTGTCTTGTGAGAATATTCTTTTTTAGTTTCTTATGCTTTGTTTATGATGGTGCAATAGGCCCTTTATACAATGAAAAATTAAGTGAAAAAGATAAAAATGGGGGAATGATTTTGCTCTTCAAATCTTGAAGACAGAAAAATTAAAGAACTTTCTTTCAAATATTTTGGATAAAGATTGGGGAAAAATATTTCTAACAAATGCGCAAAATAAAAAGTTTTTAGGAGTTCTTAAAGCTCTATTTACTAAAATAGACCACACTTTCTCATCATTTGTTGCGATTCTTTTCAAAAAGGTTAATGAGGGGTAAGCGTTTGTGAATACGAAGGGTCATACGATCGATCAGGCGACCAATCAGGTTAGGCATGGTAAATTCTTTTCTTTTGTTGAACAGAAAGAGAGAATGGATACTTCTGTAGAAGTAACGATGTCAGATATTGCTCAAAAATTACGCACCGTTTATACGCAAATGCAAATGAAGCATCCGCCCCATTCTTTGATGCAGCAGAGTTCTGTAGAAGAGCATTTTAAATCTTACTTAGATGATATTAGTCGAGCCATTTTGGCTGAACATTATATGCGTCGTCAAAGAGAAAAAAAGCTTTTTGAGTCTTTAGAGCAGATTAAAACAATTGTTAAAAGTTTGCAGAGTGAAAAAAAAAGCTTAGAAGAAGAAGCGGTAACACGACGGGTATCTCGTTCAAAATCACCTGATTCTGTTGTACAAAAACTTGCTCATATGGAATGTAAGGACAATCAAGAACGTTTATTCCTTCAAAAGGTGCAAAATTTTTCGAAACAAAACGGTATAATTCCACTCCAAACAAATGTTGAAAATACGTTGCAGCAAGAAAATAGAAGCTCTTTGCCCAGTGATGCTATTTTGCTAAGTGATGCTCTGAAACCTTCTTTTAAAAAGGATGAGGGAGTAGTGAAGCGTGCTATAATAGAAGAAAAGGGTATGATGGGTGTTCAGGCATCTAATCATTGCAGTGAGAATGATTTTTCTTCTTTAAAGGTGCAGTCTCGGAAACATGTCTCGTTTTTATCTTATTTGGTAAAAAAAAGTGTTCTTTGTTTTTTAACCGTTGTATTTGTGCTAGCGATAACGTTATGTCTTTATAGCTTTTTAAAAGGAGCTCGTTTTTTTTAATTTGTATGATGTTGATGTTAATAGATGTGAAATGTATTGCGCATTCGTGTTTGTGCGAAAGCTATAGAAACTAAAATTATTCTTTTAAACACGCAACAGAAATTATTGGAAAAGAGGATAATTGGAGAAGGATTCTCTAGTTGTAAAAAAACCTCAAATTATCTTGAAGGTTCTGTAAGTGAGTATTTATTTACCAATTGCTGAAATGTCACTCAATATGCTGATCTTGATTGGTATGGGAGTCGTTGCTGGTTTTTTTTCAGGCCTTTTTGGAATCGGTGGTGGGTTTCTCATCACACCGTTATTGATTTTTTATAATATTCCTCCTGCTATTGCTGTTGGAACAGGCGCTAACCAGATGATTGCGTCATCTGTAACAGGAGCAATTACACATTTTAGAAGACGTACGCTCGATATTAAACTTGGTATTCTTTTGGCGATTGGAGGAGGTGGTGGTTCTTTAATTGGGATTCAGGTTTTCTCTGTTTTGAAAAAGTTAGGTCAATTAGACTTAATGATTTCGCTTCTTTATGTGATTCTTCTTGGAAGTGTAGGAAGCTTGATGATCGTTGAAAGTTGGTATGATATGATGCGCAAGCGTAAGGCAGGAAAAGCCAATATTCGTCTTGCTGGTCGACATAACTGGATTCATCGCTTACCCTTAAAAATGCGTTTTCGGACATCTATGATATATGTTAGCATTATTCCAGTTTTAGGGATTGGTCTCATTGTGGGATTGTTGTCTTCTATTATGGGAATTGGTGGGGGGTTCTTTATGATACCAGCATTGATTTATCTTCTGCGTGTTCCAACCAGTGTGGTGATTGGGACTTCACTTTTTCAGATTACATTTGTGTCTTCTTTCACGACAGTTTTGCAAAGTATGACTAATCAGTCCGTTGATATTGTCTTGGCTTTTTTATTAATGCTTGGCGGAAGTATTGGCGCGCAATATGGAACACGGGTTGGACGGAAGTTAAAGGCTGAACAATTGCGTATGGCACTTGCATTTTTAGTGTTGATTGTGTGTATGCGTCTTGCTTTTCAATTATTTATACGCCCTGATAATCTTTTCTCTCTAGATATTCTTATGAGATAAAAATGGGTAGATTATTTTCTTTATACATCATTGCAGGTTGCTTTTGTTTTATTTCTTTTTCTACATGGTCACATGTTGGGACGCCAGCTACATTCATTGATCAAGTTGACCACGAAACTGTCCAAATTATCGTAACAACGAATACGATTACTGTGGATGCAAATTTTGCTGGTCGTGATCTTTATATTGCTGGTGTTTTGGAAAATATTGATCCGTTATATTCTCGACAGAACCGTTATGATATTGTTGTAAGCTTGGAGGGACAAGATCGGACAATGGTGATGCGAGAAAAAAAACGCAATGCCGGTGTATGGGTTAATACAGATTCTCTTATTTTTAAAAAGGTTCCTCTTTTTTACTCTATGGTCACAACGCGTGAAATTGGCGATATTACGAGCATTGAAGATTATAAACGCTTGGGGTTAGGATTACTCTATTTGCCATTGCAGACGGATGAACAAGATCAGAAAAAAATACAAATCTTTCGCGATGAACTTATAAAGTTGCAAAAAGCTAAAAGCCTTTATTATGAGGAAGTGGGTGGGGTTCGTTTTGGTTCTGACACACTTTTCACAGCACATTTTCGTTTGCCAGCAAATATCCCGGTTGGACATTATAAAGTTCGTGCTTATCTTTTTCGTGATGGACAGTTTATTGATAGTGCAACAACGACTCTTGAAATTGTTAAAGCACATATCGCTTATACAATTTTTTATGCAGCGCACAAGTATCGTTTTTTATATGGTATTGTTGCAGTGATTATTGCTATTACTACAGGATTTTTATGTCGTTTGATTTTTCGAAAAGATTAACGCAAGGAAAATGTTAAGGCTTTTATTTTTTATGAAAAATTCGTAAGATAAGAAAAATAGGCACAACAATAATAGCTCCCGTCATAGTTATATGGAAGAAATTTGTAAGCGTTATAAATCCTGCTTGCCATAGTGATTTAAAAAAATCTACTATTTTGTGTATGAGGTTTCGGTGTGTCCATCCCAAAAAATTCATTACGATGCCAATGAAGAATGACAGGATAAGCAATTTTAGACTAACGCTGCTTAATTTTCTTCCAAGAAACGCACGAAAAGAATCTGATAATCTTTTTTTCCGCTTCATTTTAATATACTTTCGAAGATCGTGTTTCTTATTGTATTATCATAGTGCGGCGATGTTACTATCATAAAGCAAAAACATTTTTTTATTTTTTCTTACTTTTTTGAGTTTATCACCTTTAGTCTGATTAACGGTGCTTGTTTTTGAAATATACACATGTTTTATTGCATTTTTGCGATATTTTCATGGCGCTTCTTTTATTAAATGAAGGGAGATCCTTTCGTTTCTGAGAATTTGTAGAGAAATTTTATAACGTTTCGATATTTCGCATCAGAGTGAGAGTTTTAGTATATTGAAGATTTTGTAACAAACTTATTATTGTCGTGTATAGAAATAATATTTCAAGACAGTTTACTTAAAAAAAGACTATCTATTCTAATAAGGGTGTGCTTATATAGGTATTATATTCAGATATTTCAACCTTAGTTCATTGAAAAGATCTTTTTTTCTGAAAAAATATAAGCAATGAATTGAGTGTTGTTAAAGGAGCAAAGGTATTTAAATACGATATTGAAAAAAGTTTTGTTATGTACGGACGCGTGAGGGAATGTCAGAGGTTTGTGGTGCTCGTGCTCCTTTTATTTGGAAATAAGATATAATTAGAAGTCGTTATTTAGCGGGGAATTATGGAAAAATTCAAAATTCCTTTTGCAGAAGGGGTAGAGGTGGTTGACGTTGGCCGATGGGCAAAATTTTCTGTTTTGTTGAAATATCAAATTATTATGAAGGCTCTTTGTTATTAAGGTTTTTGAGCTAACGGGGGATTGTCCTTTGACGGCATAAAAACGCTAGAATAAAGAAGGGACAAGCTTGCCTGATAAGAGAGAAGAAATCTTTGTTTTATAGCTTTCAATGGTAGACGTTGTAATATTATCAATAGATTTGTGATGGGTTATGTCATTCATCATATATTAAATTATTTTTCGGTGCATATTGGGGCTTGTTAAGTATGGACAGGAGGAAAGGTTGGTAAGTGGTGCTGTTTAAAAATTTTAATACTTTGTTTTAGGGGACTATGGATTGTTTAACCTTATTATTAAGCATGTTCTTGTTGCGTGGAAAATTTATATAATAAACTTTATTTAAAAGGAAAATTTATGAACTTGAAGAAAAAAATATTGAAAAATAGCGGTTCTCTTGTTTCTGCTCTTATTGCACTGGGAGTAGTTGTACAACAGGTTTCAGCAAAAACGCCGGCTGATACCCTTGTGATGGCTTGGAATCTTGATGCAATCAGTACGTTTGATCCTGCGCAGC